>CAZODN010000050.1:0-18043 GCA_964578545.1 uncultured Gaiellales bacterium | reverse complement strand
CTCACGAGTCCTCTCCGGCTCCTATCGGATCGGCACGGCCTGAACATGAGCCTGGTGTCTCCCTCCCCTGGTCGACAGCTCTGGGGTTCCGGTGTCGTTCCCATTGTGCCTCAGCTTCACGATTTCGGAAAGGTTGTCGAGTGCCAATGTGTGAAGTGCGCGCCGAAACGAGTACGCCGGCCCGGTCGAGGGGGTAACCGGGCCGGCGTACGCTTGCTGCCGAGGTAGTCCGAGGTCGGACGACCTCTGCATCTCCCGTCCTTACGGGCCAGGCGCGTTCGAGACGCTGCTCGCCGCGTCGGAGAACAGATCCCGAAGGACGTTCCTGAGGAAGAAGAGCGCGATGATGATGGCGATCGCGAGGAAGCCGAGCAGGATTGCGTACTCGGTCGTCGTCTGGCCATCCTCGCGCTCCCGCAGGTCGGCCAGGGCAACCTGGAGCCGAACCAGCGGTCGCATCAGGATGTCGGTCATCTGGAGGTTCCTCCTCCGGTCAGAGGGGCACGTACAGCACCCCCGGGTGTGACTGCTCGCCCGTCTGACTCACGCCGGGCGTACTCAGGTTCCGCAGGTAGGGCCTTCCCGGCAACCGGCCGATGGGTGGGTTCCGACTAGACCATCGGCTGCACCAGGCCCTCCGGGGCCCGGGCCATCATCAGAGGCGATGAGGTCGGTCGCCGACGTCTCAGGGTCGTGGTCCGAGACCCGTCAGCAGCCGTCTCGCGGGGGGCTGGTGACGGCGACGCTCGTGTTCCTCGCCGTCACCGTCGTCGCCGGTCTCCTGGTGATGAGCGCCAACGAGCGGCTGCTCGCCTGGGACGTGCGCTTCGCATACCTGCCGGCCGCCGAGGCGGTGCTGGACGGGAGGTCCCCGTACCCGGCCCTCGACGACCCGATCCTCGAGGAACAGAAGGGCTACGTGTACCCGCCGCAGCTCGTCCTCGCGCTCGTGCCGCTGACCCCGCTTCCCGTCGACGTGGTGGCGATGCTCGTGGCTCTCGCCCTGCTCGCGATGGTGGGTCTCACGCTCTGGGTGCTCGGGGTGCGCGATGCGCGCTGCTACGCAGCGTCGGTCCTGTGGGTGCCGACGATCAGCGGCGTGCTCCTGGCAAACGTCTCCATTCCGCTCGCGCTGGCACTCGCGGTCGCCTGGCGATATCGAGACGCCGCGCGAACCTCGGGCGCCGCGCTCGGGCTCGCCGTCTCGGCAAAGTTGCTCCTCTGGCCGATGTTCGTCTGGATGCTCGCGACTCGCAGATTCCTCGCGACCCTGCTGGCTGTGCTGGTCGGCGCCGGCGTGACGCTCCTCGCGTGGGCGGCCATCGGCTTCGACGGGATGCGCGGATACCCCGCCCTCGTCCAGCGGCTGGCCGACATCCAGGCCGAGCGCAGCTACTCGATCGTCGGGATGGCCTCGACCGTGGGGCTCGGCTCGGGGGTTGGCCGAGCGCTGACCCTGATCGTCGGCCTGGCCTTCGTGGTCGCGTGCAGCGTCCTCGGGCGGCGACATGACGACGGGCGATCGTTCACGTGCGCCATCGCAGCGACCCTCGTGCTCAGCCCGATCGTGTGGCTGCACTACCTCGTGCTCCTCCTCGTGCCGCTCGCGATCGCCAGGCCACGCTTCTCGCTGATCTGGCTCCTACCCGTTCTTCTCTGGGTCAGCCCCAAGCCGGGGTATGCGGAGGGGTATGCGACCTTCATGCCCGGCTTGGCTGCGGCGATCCTTCTCGGGGTGATCCTCTTGCGCCCGCGAGGCGCCGCGGGCCCGGCAGGGGCGACTCCGTGATGTCCGGCACGACGCCGGTTACGGCGTCAGCGCAGGGCCAGATGGCGCTCTCGCGGTTCGTCCGGCCGGCTGCGATCGTCTTTCTGGGCGTGCTCCCCGTGCTCGTGTTGATCGCGCTCTTCGCGAGTGCGATTCAGGACGACGTGGCCGCGATGGACTTTCGGCAGTTCTACCGGGCCGGGGAGTCGATCCTCGGAGGCGAGAGCCCATACCTCCCTCCGGGTGAGCCTCTGACTTCTTGGGGTGGCCCGTACCCGTATCCACCGCTACCCGCGCAGCTTGCTACTCCCCTCACGCTGTTGCCACTCGACGTGGCCGCCGTCCTGGTCATGGCCTCTCTCGCGCTCGTGGCCCTGGGAGTCCCATACGTCCTCGGCGTTCGGGACTGGCGCTGCTACGGGATCCTGCTTCTCTGGCCGCCGGTCATCTCGGCGATCCAGACGGGCAACGTCACCCTGTGGCTGGCGCTCGCGTGCGCTCTCGCCTGGCGCTTTCGCGACCGGAAGGCCGTCACCGCGCTGAGCCTCGGGCTGTCGCTGGCCGTGAAGCTGTTCCTCTGGCCGGTGATCGTCTGGCTCGCCGCGACTCGGAGACTCGCCTCCGCGCTGCTTGCCGTCGCCACGGGCGTTGCCCTGCTGTTGCTCTCGTGGGCGGTGCTCGGCTTCGCCGGACTCCTCGGCTACCCGGACCTGCTCCGTCGCCTCGATCACGTCGTCGGCGACGACTCGTATACGACGTACATCGTCGGTCTCGACCTCGGTCTGCCCGCAACTGCGGCGCGTGCTCTCTGGCTGTGCCTGGGGCTCGGTCTGCTCACCGCATCGGTGATCGTCGCCCGCCGACAGGACGAGCGCTCGGCCTTCATCCTTGCGATCGCAGCTTCCCTCGCGCTGACTCCGATCGTCTGGCTGCACTACTTCGCACTGCTGCTCGTCGTGGTCGCGGTTGCGCGGCCGACGCTGAGTGCCGCGTGGTTCGTTCCCCTGGCGATGGTCGTCACTCCCGGCAGCGGGCATCCGACGCCCTTCGAGACAGCCTGGACGCTCGGAGTCGCCGTGGTGACCGTCGGGCTCGCGCTTCGGGCATCGGCCGCAGACGCTGGAACGGCCCGGCAGCCACTTGCGCCGGCGAGGGTCAGGTGAGTCAGCTCACCGACTCGTCGATCGCGATGCCGTCCTCGACGCAGCCGGGTGTGCGTGTCGCGGCTGGTGACCTCGTCTGGATCGGGGTCGTCTTCGCCGTGGCGATCGGCTGGGCGGTGGTTCTGTTCCTGCAAGCACGCGACCGATACGGGAGGTTCCTGATCGGTCGCTACGACCTGGGAAACATGGTGCAGGCCGTTTGGAGCACCGCCAACGGTCGTCCGCTCGAGGTCACGAATGGCTTCACGGGAGAACAGATGATCCGGATCGGAGCTCATGTCGATCCGATCCTGATGGCGCTCGCACCTCTGTGGATCGTCGCGCCGTCACCCCTCACGCTGATCGCCGTGCAGGTGTGCGCCGTCGCCCTCGGCGCCGTTCCATTGTTCATGTTGGGCAAGCGGCACCTCGGAGCCCGGCCAGCAGCGCTCCTCGCGCTCGCGTACCTCGCGTATCCATGGATTGGCTGGACCGCGGTCGACGCGTTCCATCCGGTGACGCTGGCAATTCCGCTTTTCATCTTCTGCGTGTGGGCGCTCGACGCCGATCGTCTGGTCGTGTTCTCGATCTGCGCGGTCCTGGCCGCGCTGACCGGTGAGCTGATGGCCCTTCCGATCGCCGCGCTCGGAGTGTGGTATTGGGTCGCCCGAGGCAGAAGGACAGCGGGGATCCTCATCGCGGCAGCAGGCGTGGGATGGGTCATCGTCGCGCTCCGCGTGCTCGTTCCCACGTTCTCGGGTGGTGCGAGTGTCTTCTACGGCGCGTACAGCGACGTGGGAGGGTCGCCCGCGGGTGTGTTTCGGACAGCCTTGACGGATCCGCTCGCGATTGTGCGTGAAGTGACGCAGCCCACGGACCTGCTCTACGTGCTGCTCCTCGCGCTCCCCGTCGGCGGGATGTTCGTCCTTGCACCGGGCATCGCTGCCGTTGCACTGCCGCAGGTCTCAGCGAACCTCCTTGCCAACGTCGAGTGGACGACCGACCCGCACTCCCACTACATAGCGGCGGTCGTACCGTTTCTCTTCGCAGGGGCCTGCCTCGGCCTTCGGCGTCTCTCGAGCGCGGCACAGCTTCGTGGTGCGATCTTCGTCCTCACGCTCTCCGTTGCGACCACCTTGGTCGCGGGACCGTGGCCCTGGGCTCCCGGGACTCCCGCCTGGTATCGAGAGGGCGCCAGGCCAGAGCACGTGAGCGCTCTGCAGGAGGCTGTCGACCTCGTCCCTGCTGGCGCGGCCGTGAGCACGACAAGTGCGGCCGGTGGAAAGCTGTCGGCGCGTAGGTACGTGTACAGCGTCCCCGTGACGGGCCGTGCGCGGTGGATCGTGCTGGATTCGCACGATGCGTGGATCCCTCGGGCCATGGCCGGGAGCTCCGACCCGGCACGGCTCCGAGCGTTTCGCTCACGCCTCGAGAGCAGCCCGCGCTGGCAGAAGGTCTTCGACCGGGATGGAGTCTCGGTGTTTCGACTGGCGCGCCCATGAGCTCTTTCCAGCGCGCTGTCTCATGCGAGCCAACCGTCGCCTCGCAACCCGACCTCAGCACGCGGCGGCAGCCCGTGGCGGTGGTCATACGCGACTATGTGTGGGCTCTCGGGGTCTGGGCTGCGATGGCAGCGTGGACGATCGTGCTCTTCGCGATCACGCGCGAGGCGATCCTGAACTTCAGGACAGGGCGCTTCGATCTCGGGAACATGGTGCAAGCGGTCTGGAGTACCGAAAACGGATCCCCGCTCGAGGTCACGGACGGCTCGACGGGCGAACAGATGTCGCGCCTCGGAGCGCACGTCGATCCGTTCCTCGCCCTGCTAGCGCCGCTCTGGGCGGTCTGGCCGTCACCGCTCGCGCTCGCGCTCGCGCAGATCGTCGTCGTGTCCCTCGGCGCACTCCCCGTCTTCTGGCTCGCCCGCCGCCACCTCGGCTCCGAGCGCGTCGCGGGCCTCCTCGCGCTCGCGTACCTCGCCTACCCGTGGGTGGCGACGAGCGCGGCCGCGGCGATCCACCCCGTGACGTTCGCCATCACGTTCCTGCTCTTCTGCATCTGGTTCCTCGACACCGACCGGATCTGGCCGTTCGCCGTGTTCGCAGCTCTGACGATGTCAACCGGCGAGCTCATGGGCCTTCCCGTCGCGGGCCTCGGCGTCTGGTATGCGCTGGCACGTGGCCGCCGTCGCGTCGGCACCGGTATCGCGGCAGCGGGTGTGGCCTGGACCGTCCTCGCGATCTACGTCGTCGTTCCCGCGGTGCGCGACGGCGAAAGCAGCATCTTCTACAGCTTCTACGAGAGCGTCGGCGGGTCGCCGCAGGGAGTCGTCCGTACGCTCGCCTCCGATCCCTCCGCGATCGCGCGCGCCCTCGGCCAGCCGCACGACCTCGTCTACCTCGTGTGGCTCGGGCTGCCGCTGCTCTTCCTCTTCCTCCTCTCGCCCGGGCTGGCGGCGGTCGCGATCCCGCAGCTCCTCGCGAACGGGCTCTCGGACTTCCGGTCGATGACGGATCCCCGCTACCACAGCGTCGCGGCGATCGTCCCCTTCCTCGTTGCGGCCACCGTGCTCGGGATGGCGCGCCTCCCTGCTCACCGGCGTGCAGCGGTAGCCGCGGCAGTGCTCGTCTGCTCGGCCACCCTCGCGCTCGTCGTCGGGCCCTGGCCGCGAGCGGTCGGGGCAGCGCCGCTCGGAGGCCGCGAGACGCCCTCGGCCGAACGCGTGTCGGCGCTGCGCGAGGCGGTCTCGCTCGTTCCCGCGGGCGTCGCCGTCGCAGCCTCGAACGGCCCCGGGGCTCACCTCTCGGGACGGCGGTACGTCTACTCGGTGCCGAACGTGGAGCGAGCGGAGTGGGTGGTCGTCGACCTCGCGGACCCGTGGATCGTCACGCGGGACTCTCCGATCCTCACGAACCACCCGGAGGTCGTGCGCGCGCTCGTCACGCGTCTCTCGCGTGACTCCGCCTGGGCTCGCGTCTTCGCGCGAGACGGCGTCGTCGTGCTCCGCAGGGTCGGCACGTCGTGAGGGCTGCGGCCGCTCGTGTCGGGTGGGTGGCGCTCTGCGGTGTGCTCCCGCTCGTCACCCTGTACTACGCGGTCGCGCCGGTCGCGCTGGGCGACCGGCAGGCTGTGGACTTCCACTTCAACTACTACTACGCGGCGGAGGCGATCCGAGCGGGCGCCGACTTCTACCCGACTCACGGCTTCGTCGTCCGCGGCCCGGACGACCTGATCATCGACTACGTCTACCCGCCGCTCGTGGCACTCGTGACGGTGCCCTGGACCTTCGTCCCGATCGGGCTCGCCGAGAGCGTCTTCCAGTTGCTGCTCGTCGCCGCATTCGTCGCCACGCTCGCGATCCTGGGCGTCAGGGACTGGCGCTGCTACGGCCTCGCGTTCCTCTGGCCGCCGGTGACGGACGCGGTCACGACGGGGAACATCACGATCCTGCTCGGCCTCGCTGCCGCCCTCGTATGGCGGTTCCGCGACCGGCCGGCCGTTGCAGGGGCGAGCCTCGGGGTGAGCATCGCGGCGAAGGTCTTCCTGTGGCCGCTCACCGTCTGGCTCGCGGCGTCGCGACGGCTGTCGGCGGCGCTCTGGAGCCTCGTGGTCGCCGCGAGCGCTCTCGTCCTCTCCTGGGCGGCGGTCGGGTTCCGTGGCCTCGCCGACTACCCCGACCTCGTCCGCCGCCTCACCGAGCGCATGGACGAGCGCAGCTACACGCTGTACGCGCTCGGCGTCGACCTCGGACTGCCGGAGGGCGTGGCGTGGACGCTCTGGATGGCTCTCGCCCTGGCGATCCTCGTAGCGGTGATCCTCCTCGCGCGCCGCGGCGACGACCGTCGCTCGTTCGTCCTCGGGCTCACCGCGGCGATCGCGTTCTCGCCGATCGTGTGGCTCCATTACTTCGCGCTCCTCCTGGTCGCCGTCGCGGTCGCGAGACCGCGACTCGGTGCCGTCTGGTTCCTCGGGATCCCGCTCCAGCTCGTGGTCACGACCGGCGTCTACAACGGATCGACGCTGCAGACGGCAGGCGTGCTCGCCGTCGCAGCCCTCACGGTGGTGCTCGCGCTCGAGCCCCGTGTCGCGCTCGGCTCCAGACGGAAGCTCACGGAGCAGGTCGCGCTATGACCGTGACCTCGTCTCCGCGATAGACCACGCGAGCGCCCGGCTCGGCCAGGAAGTCCTTCGTGTGCGACCGCCGCGTCTCGTCGACGAGGACGACGCGGTACCCGTCCGCGAAGTCCTTCCAGTCGTCGCCGGCCTCGCCGTTGTACTCGGCGAGCCGGTCGAAGAACTCCCGCTCGTAGAGCTCGAACCGCACGTCGTAGGCGATCCGGCCGCGGAGCTCGGGGAGCTTCCAGAGCAGCCAGTCGGAGAATCGGTCCGGCGCGAAGACGCGGTCGTCAGGCCCTGTCACGGCGCGCACGGCCTCGACGACCTCGCGCGGCCAGTACTTCTCGAACCACGCGTCGTCGCGCGCGAAGAGCGATGCGGCCGCAGCGACGACAGCGACGGTCATCCCGACGGCGATCCCGACGTTCAGGCCCCGCCTGGGCTCTCCGGGGTTGCGGCTCTCGAGCTTCCGCCCGATCGCGACCGGTGCGAAGACCATGCACGCGAGGGCGAACCAGACGATCCCGCGGATCGCGGTCACGGCCCCGACGAGGGTCAGCGCGAGCACGGCGAAGTCGAAGACGGTGAGGCGGCGCCGGCCGAGGACGACGAGCGGGATGGTGATCGCGATCAGGACGTAGAAGAAGATCGTGTTCGTCGCGGGCTCCGCCCAGTGCCACTCCGTCACGCGTCCGGCGAACGGGGGGTCGACGAGGAGCAGGTGGTAGTAACGGACGGTCGTGACCGGCCCGTACGGGGTCACGAGGATCGCGAGCGGCGCCAGGATCGCCAGCGGGACGCTCCGCTGCCACGACGACCCGCGGCTCCGGACGAGCTCGTAGATCGCGAGCATCACCACGAGCAGCGCCCCCAGGGCGGCGCTCCCGTGCACGTTTCCCCACACGACGAGGAGCGCGAGGGCGATCCACACGCGACGGGACGGCGACCGCGCCTGCGACGCGAGGAGCCAGAGCAGCCCGGTGTAGAGCGGAAGCGCGAGCATCTGCGCGCGCACCGACCACGCCCAGGGTGCCGCGAGCAGGACCGGCAGGAATAGGACCCAGATCGCTCTCGGCCCGGCGCCGAGCGAGCGCGACGCGGCGGCGGCGATCGAGAACGCCGTCACGACCGACGCGGCGGTGAGGATCGCGAGGAGCGCGTGCCCGCCAAGGCTGTGCGCGCCGTACGCGGTGACCTGGGCGAGCCACTGCTGGTCGGTCCAGGTGCTCCCCAGCCCGTAGACCGTCAGCTCGTCACGGCTCGGGAGCCCGTTCTCGACGACCTCTCGGCCCGCGACGAGCGTGAGCCAGCTGTCGTTGACGATGATCGACTGCGGGAAGATCAGGAGGAAGATGAGCGCGAACCCGCCGAGGAGGACGACGAGGACGTGCTCCTCCTCTGCGATGCGCCTGACGCGGCTCACGCGCTATTCGTCGGCGTAGATGGGGCTCTCCACGAGCCCGTGCTGGTACGCGATGCGCGTCGCCTCGGTGCGGTTCTTCACGCCGAGCTTGCGGTAGATGTTCGTCAGGTGGAACTTCACCGTCTGGGGCGCGACCCAGAACTCCTTCGCGATCTCGTCGTTCGACAGCCCGCGTGCCAGTGCGCCCAGGATCGTGAGCTCGCGCTCGGTGAGGCCGAGCGCCTTCGCGGTCGGCCGGTCGTCCGGCTCGCCGCCGATCGCGGTGTGGACGTTCCCCTCGAGCGCCTGCCGTAGCGTGGCGGGCAGGTCGTCGGGGTTCACCGTCTTGATCACGTAGGCGGACGCGCCGCGGCGGAGCGCCGCGTCGACGAGCTCGGGGTTCGCGGACGCCGAGAGCATCACGACCTTGACCGACGGGTGTCGCCGCTTGATCTCGTCCAGGCAGGCGAGGCCGTCCATGTGCGGCATGCGGACGTCGAGGAGGACGAGGTCGGGATTCGTCCGCGCGACGAGGGGGAGCACCTGCGTGCCGGCCTGGGTCTCGCCCACGATCTCGAACCCGCCGTCGGCCTCGAGCGCGCGCTTGATCCCGTCGAGGACGAGCCGGTGGTCGTCGGCGATCACGACTCGCATGGCGGGAAGTGTGGCAGAGCGCCCCGACGCCGGTCCGGCTGCGTCGAGGGCGTCCCCCGGTCGTGGTGCGGCGGGTGCCCCCATCCGGGGTAGCCAGGGAGACCTAGACGACGGTCCAGACACTCGGACGAGGGATTTACCGTGCCCCCGGCGGGGGATACCCTGCGATCGGAAGAGGAGAGACCCGCTGCGCTGAAGGGCTCGAGGGGGAGCACACCGGGACTGGGATCGAGTTTTCAGCAGCGAAGGGAGAGAACGGAGATGAGGAAGGTGGGTTCCTGGAGGCGGCTCCGTCGAGTCGCGACACTCATGGCTCTGGGGGCGGTGCTCGTCGGAGTGCCGCTCGCCGCATCTGCGAACCCCGACGTCAGCGGCTTCGAGCTCGACGGCAACACGGCGAGCGGCGGCGCCGCCGACTGGGACGCGCTGGGAAGCCCGCTCTTCTCGGGCTTCACGACCGATCCCACCGGCACGACCGACCGCGGGTTCACGACGGGTGGGTCGAAGGACACGAACGACGTCAGCCAGTGGAAGTGGACGGACGGCACAGTCGAGCCGGCGAAGGACAACATCGCGCACGCCTACGCCGCCGTCTACGCGGAGCAGAACAACCTCGTCCTCTACTTCGGCCAGGACCGCGTCCCGGATCAGAAGGGCGACGCGAACGTCGGCTTCTGGTTCCTCCAGGATGCCGTCGGTCTCAACGCCGACGGGTCGTTCTCGGGTACGCACAAGGACGGCGACCTCCTCGTCCAGAGCGAGTTCACGAACGGCGGCGTGGTCTCCGGCGTCCAGGTCTACAAGTGGCAGAGCGGCGCCCTGACGCTCGTCGAGAACCAGGCGCAGTGTGTCGGCGGCAAGCTGGGCACCAACGACGCGTGCGCGATCGTCAACACGGGCACGATCTCGACCGGGTGGGGGAGCATCCCTGCGCCGTACTTCTTCGAGGGTGGGCTCAACCTGAGCGCGTACTTCCCCCAGGCGATCCCCTGCTTCAGCACCTTCCTCACGAACACGCGCACATCGCAGTCGGAGAGCGCGCAGCTCAAGGACTTCTCGCTCGGAAGCATCGACACGTGCGGCTCGATCGAGGTCAAGAAGACCGCGACCCCGAGCGACGGCACGGAGTTCGACTACTCCACGACTGGGGCGCTGAGCCCGTCCACGTTCAAGCTCGCGAACGGCGGGTCGCGGCTGTACGACAAGTTGGGGGCTGGGCAGTACTCGGTCACCGAGGCCGTGCAGACGGGGAGCTGGGCGTTCGACAGCCTCTCGTGCACGACCTCGGGGGCCGGTACGAGCGCGCAGGTCTCCGGCCAGACCGTGACCATCACGCTCGGCTTCCTCGGCGACGTCTCCTGCACGTACGTCAACAAGCGCAAGCCGCAGGTGAAGGTCGTCAAGGTCACCGACCCGACGACCGACAGCGGCAAGTTCGACCTCCAGATCAACGGGGTGACGAAGGCCGACGACGTCGGCAACGGCGGCGACACAGGCTTCCAGGAGGTCGCTCCCGGCTCGCAGGTGACGGTGGGCGAGCTCGCCGGAACGGGCACGAGTCTCGGCGACTACGTCTCGGACGTCTCCTGCGACTCGGGCAAGGGCTCGAGCTCCGGCACGAGCCACTCGTTCACCGCGAACTTCGGCGACAAGGTCACGTGCACGATCACGAACCGGCGCAAGCCCGAGGTCAACGTCGTGAAGGTGGTCGAGCCGGCTGCCGACGCCGGCAAGTTCAACCTGCTCGTCAACGGCAACGTCGAGCGGGCGAACGCGACGAACGGGCAGGACACGGGCTTCGTGCAGGTCGCGGCAGGCGCCGTGACCGTCGCGGAGTCGGCCGGCACGGGCACCGATCTCGGGAGCTACGGCTCTAAGGTCGAGTGCGACTCGGGCAAGGGCTCCTCGAGCCCGGGCACGAGCCACGGCTTCACGGCCAACTATGGCGACCGGGTGACGTGCACGATCACGAACACGCGGAAGGCCTCGCTGACCGTGATCAAGCACGTGATCAACGACAACGGGGGGACGAAGTCGGCCTCCGACTTCGCGCTCCAGGTGTCGGGCTCGAGCCCGAGCCCGTCGAGCTTCAACGGCGCGGAGTCGCCCGGCACGGCCGTGGCGATCGGCCCCGGCGCGTACAACGTCACCGAGACCGAGGATCCGGGCTACGCGGCGAGCTACTCCGCCGGCTGCTCGGGGAACCTCCCGGCCGGCGGCAGCGCCACCTGCACCATCACGAACGACGACAAGCCGGCGACGCTCACCGTCATCAAGCACGTCGTGAACGACAACGGCGGCTCGGCGACGGCGAGTGCGTTCACGATGACCATCAACGGCGTCTCGGCGCAGGGCGGCAACTCGTTCGCGGGTGCCGAGTCTCCCGGCGTCACCAAGACGCTCACGTCGGTCGGCTCCTACAGCGTCACCGAGAGCTCTGTGTCCGGGTACACGCAGACGAGCGCGTCGGCGGACTGCTCGGGGACGATCGCGCTCGGCCAGAGCAAGACGTGCACCATCACCAACGACGACCAGGCGGGTCGCCTCGTCGTGATCAAGCGGGTCGTGAACGACAGCGGCGGCTCGGCGGCGCCCTCGGCGTGGACGATGAACGTCGCGGGCCCGACGCCCCTCTCCTTCCCGGGCGCATCCGATCCGGGGACGGGGAACGACGTGAGCGCCGGTGCGTACAAGGTCACCGAGTCGGGCGGCCCGGCCGGGTACACGCTCTCCTACTCGGGCGACTGCGACGCGGACGGTGACGTCACCGTCGCGCTCGGCCAGACGAGGACGTGCATCCTCACGAACGACGACCAGCCGGCGACGATCACGGTGATCAAGCACGTGGTCAACGACAACGGCGGCACGGCGTCGGCCGGCGACTTCACGATGACGATCAACGGCGTGTCGGCCGTCGGCGGCAACTCGTTCGCCGGCGCCGAGGCTCCCGGCGTCACGAAGTCGATCACGACGCTCGGCGCGTACGACGTGACCGAGAGCTCGGTCGCCGGGTACACGCAGACGAGTGCGTCGGCGGAGTGCTCGGGCACCATCGCGCTCGGCCAGCACAAGACCTGCACGATCACCAACGACGACCGCGCGCCGAAGCTGACGCTCGTCAAGCAGGTCGTCAACGACAACGGCGGCACCGCACAGGCGAGCGCCTGGAACCTCGCGGCCTCCGGCCCGACCGGCTTCAACGGCCAGGGCCCCTCGGTCTCGAGCGGTGCGAGCTTCGACGCCGGAAGCTACGACCTGTCCGAGTCGGGCGGTCCTGCCGGCTACGACGCGAGCGCCTGGGTGTGCTCGCCCGCCGGGAACCAGGTGGACGGCGACACGGTCTCCGTCGGCCTCGGCGACGACGTCACCTGCACGATCACGAACGACGACCAGGCGGCGCACCTGAAGCTCGTCAAGGTCGTCGTCAACGACAACGGCGGCTCGGCGCAGGCCTCGGCCTGGACGCTGGCCGCGGCCGGGCCGACGCCGATCTCCGGCCCGGGCGGCGCGGAGAGCGACGTCGACGCGGGCACGTACACGCTGTCGGAGTCGGGCGGTCCGGCCGGCTACGACGCGAGCGCGTGGAGCTGCGTCGGCGGCTCGCAGAGCGGCAGCCAGGTGACGCTCCCGCTCGGCGGCAGCGCCACCTGCACGATCACCAACGACGACCGCGCGCCGAAGCTGACGCTCGTCAAGCAGGTCGTCAACGACAACGGCGGCACCGCACAGGCGAGCGCCTGGAACCTCGCGGCCTCCGGCCCGACCGGCTTCAACGGCCAGGGCCCCTCGGTCTCGAGCGGTGCGAGCTTCGACGCCGGAAGCTACGACCTGTCCGAGTCGGGCGGTCCTGCCGGCTACGACGCGAGCGCCTGGGTGTGCTCGCCCGCCGGGAACCAGGTGGACGGCGACACGGTCTCCGTCGGCCTCGGCGACGACGTCACCTGCACGATCACGAACGACGACCAGGCGGCGACGCTCATCGTCAAGAAGGTCGTCGTCAACGACAACGGCGGCACGAAGCAGGCGCAGGACTTCTCGTTCCAGGTGAACGGGGGGCCGGCGCAGCCCTTCGAGGCCGACGGCCAGAACGACCTGGCCGTGGACAAGGGCACGTACGACGTGACCGAGCCGGCGGTCGCCGGGTACACGACCACGTACCAGGGCTGCGCGAACATCGTGCTCCCGCTCGGCGGCTCGGCGACGTGCACGATCACGAACAACGACGTGCCACGCGGCCAGGGCTCGATTTCGGTCTCCAAGTCGGCGAATCCGACGACGATCAAGGAGCCGGGCGGCCCGGTGACGTTCTCGGTCACGATCACGAACACGTCGGCCGACGTGGACGTCCAGATCCAGAACGTCGTGGACGACAAGTTCGGCGACCTGGACGACTCGGGCGGGAACGGCTGCTTCGACGTGCCGATCAACCTCGCGCCGGGCGAGAAGGTGAACTGCACCTTCCAGAAGACGATCACGGGGCAGGGCGGCACCTCGCACGTCAACGTCGTCACGGCGACGGGCGTGGACGAGTCGGGCAACCCGGTCTCCGGCTCGGACGACGCGAGGGTGGACATCAACGAGCGGCTGATCGACCTCGTCATCGTCAAGGAGGCGAGCTCGCCGACCCCGCTCAACGGAACGGTGAACTACACGCTGACCGTGACGAACAAAGGCCCGGACACGGCGACGAACGTCCAGCTCGCCGACCCGGCGCCCGCGGGGATCACGTACCAGTCCGCGAATCCGTCGCAGGGCACCTGCAGCGTGACGGCGGCGCTCGTCACCTGCAGCCTGGGCAACATCGCCCCGGGACAGACCGTGACGATCGCGATCACGGGCAAGGCGACGACCGTCGGGTCGCACACGAACACGGCGACGGTGACGGGGAGCGGCGGCCGCGAGACGAACCCGGCCGACAACGTCGACTCGGCGGTCACCGTCGTGCCGGCGCCGCTCAAGCCGCCGGCGAAGCCGGAGCCGACGAAGCCCGAGGTCTGCCTCAAGCTCACCGTCTCGCCGAAGATGATCAAGGCGGACGGCAAGCCCGACAAGGTGCGCGTGGTCGTGACCGCGGGCACGAAGCGGGTGAAGGGCGTCAGGGTCGCCGTCAAGGGCGCGGGCGTCCAGAAGACCGGGCGCACGAACGGTAAGGGCGTGGCGGTGATCACGATCAACCCGAAGAAGGCGGGGCTGATCACGGTCGCCGTCGCCGAGCCCAACAAGACGGCCTGCGGCCCGCAGCGCATCGGGGTCGTGGGGGTCTTCCTCCCGCCGCTCACGGGCTAGCGGGGAGGGGGCGCTGAGGGGGCGCTACGCCGAAGCCGAGGGGCGACTGCGGTCGCCCCTCGGCTCTCGTCTTCGAGGAGACACGTGGCTCACCGGGAACAGCTCGCAGAGGTCACTCGGGGGAGGGCTTGCCTCGACCGGAAGGGCCCGGCTACGTTGAGATCGACGATGGAGACGAAGACGACGCACATCCATCGGGCAGTGGCCGTCGCGGGGCTCACAGCCCTCCTGGCCGTCGCCCTCGCGCTCGCGCCGGGCGCAGGCGCCGGCGGGTCGAAGGCCTCGAGGGTGTCGGTCGTCGGCGCCGGGACGATCACGAAGCCGCAGGTGAGCGTGCTCGAGGCGCCGTCCGCCGGCGCCAGGAAGGTCGCCGTCATGAAGCAGTTCCGGCCCGACTTCCGGCCGCAGTACGTCCTCGCTCACGACGTCGTCCGGAAGCCGAGCGGGGAGCCCGCCTGGTACCGGATCAGCGTCCCCGGCCGGCCGAACGGGCAGCGGGGCTGGGTGCGCGCCTCGTCGCTCGAGCTCCGGCCCGTGCACAAGCGGATCGTCATCTACCGCGGCGCCAGGAAGTTCGAGTTCTGGGACGGCGAGAAGCTCCTCCGCACCGGCAGGGTGGCGGTGGGCAAGCCGGGCGCGGAGACGCCGCTCGGGCTCTTCTACGTCACGTGGAAGTTCGACCCCTCGATCGACCCCGACTGGTCGATCCTCGGCGCGTACGCGTTCGAGACGAGCGCGTACTCGAAGCTCACGGACTGGCCGGGTGGCGGCATCGTCGGCGTCCACGGGACGCCATGGCCCCACCTCCTCGGGCAGGCGGTCTCGCACGGCTGCGTGCGGCTCGCGAACCGCGACGTCGAGTTCCTGAAGCACCGCGTCCCGCTCGGGACGCCGGTCAAGATCGTGCGTTAGCCACCGATCGCGAACGGAACCTCGCTGCTCGCGTCGAATCCGTCGGTGGTGGCGGTGACGTGAGCCAGGTCGATCGCACGTTTGCGCCGAGCCCGGAGAGGCTCGTCCGCGCCGCGGATCGGTACTTCCCGGTCGCCTGGATAGGCCTCTACCTGCTCCTGCCGGTGAGCGGCTGGGCGGGCGAGATGTTCGAGTCCTGGCACGACCAGCGGAAGTTCCTCGAGGCGCTCAACGCCGTCGTGCTGGAGGGGAGCGCCGACGACCTTCGCGCGAACATCCTCGGGCCTGCGTACATCGGGTTCGCCGCGGTACTCCATGTCGCTACCGGCATGTCGCCGGAAGACTCCCTCGTGAACCTCAACCGCGCCTCGTACGCGCTGTCCGTGGCCGCGGCGCTCCTCCTCGTTCGGGTGCTCGTGGCGCGGCTCGTGGCGGCTTCTCCCGTCGTCTCCCTCGGATCGCAGCTCGTCCTCCTGGCGCTCTTCTTCGCCGCAGGAACCTGGTACTGGTCGGACGTTCCGTGGAGCCACTTCTTCGCGGCGCTCCTGGCGGTTGGGCTCTACGCCGTTCGCTTCGCCCCTTCACGGCCCGGAACGGGCCAGGCCGTCGCCGTGGGAGTGGTGGTCGCCCTCCTGGCGGCGACCAGGACGTTCGAGCTCCTTGCCGTTCTTCTCGCGTGGGGGATCGTGGCCGTCACGCTCCGATTGCTCGACGCCGGCTCTCGCCCGGTCGGGGTGCGCCTGTACGTCTACGGCTCGGCCGCCTTTGCGGTCACGACTGCGCTCGTCTACGCCGGCACGGGCAAGCGCGAGCTCTTCCTGCTCTACGGAGACAACCTCGGCCGACAGTCCGCCGCAGTTCTCGATGCCGAGGTCGCCGCGACGCCGACGTTCTCGTTCTCCCTCGTGCCCGTCAAGCTCGTCCAGCTGTTCGTCGACCCGTGCTACCTCTCGCTCTGCCGGGTCTCCGACTACGAAGCAGGCGGGGGAGCTGGGACGAACCTCGACCTGTGGAGCCTGCCGCTCGCCATCCAGCTTCCTGCGCTCGTGCTCCTGCCACTCTGCATCGGAGGGATTGCGCTCCTCGGCGTGCGGATGCTGAAGGTCGGCCATCGGGAGGAGCTGGCGACGGCGTGGAAGCCGCTGGCCGAGATGACAGTCGCTGCGACGGGCCTCGTCGTCGGCTACGTGGGGAGCACGCTGACGGGCCCGAGCCATCTTCGCTACGGCCTCGCGCGCGACTTCCTCCTGCCGGCTGCCTTGACGGCGGTCGTTGCCGTCGCGCTCGGCTCTCTGGCGTTGTGGAGGCTGCTCCAGCGAGCTCCGATCAGGCGAGTCTCGCCCGGGACGGCGTTCGCTCTCCTGGCGCTCGTCGGCTCGGTCGCGGTCGTGTCCGTGGTCACCGTCGCCCGGTCGAGCGGTCTCCCCAGGCTCGAATCGCGGCATCTCGAGGCGGTGACGTACACGGCTCGCTGCGACCAGCGCCGATGTCGGGTCGACGCGGTCGCGAAGACGCCTGCCGGCAAGGCGATCTCCATGCCCGAGCGCTCCACCCTGACGTTCGGCTGTGGGAGCGCGAGACCGCGCTTCACGCTCTACGTCACGAGCCTGGGCGCGGTGACGCTCGACCGTCCCTGTCGCGATCCGCGGCTCGTGGCAGCCTGGCCGACCATCATGGGACTGCCGCCGGGCAGCTACGAGCTCGCCGCAGTGCGAGTGCGGAACCTCGGGAGCTGAGGGTCAGCTCGCCGCGACGAACGCGTACGGCAGCACTGCGTTCGCAGACTGCACGCGCCGGTAGGCGTCCGGGGTCGCCGGCGCCGAGGCGAGGCTGCGCACGGTGTACGAGCCGTCGCGGAACCGGTAGCCGGAGACGAACGGGCGCCACGCGCCGCCTCCGCCGTAGGCGACCGAGACGCGCTCGAAGCGGAACGCGAAGGCGTTGCAGGAGGCCTCGCCGCCGTTCCAGCTCTCCGCGGTCGCGATCGGCGCCCAGCGGCCCGACGAGCCGCGGAGCCGGATCGGCTTCGTGACCGGCCGGCCGTCCACCCAGACCTTCCACCAGCCGGGGCGTCCTGCGACCTCGAGCACCGCGAACCGGTGCGAGCGCTCGACCGCGACTCCCTCCTCGAGCAAGGTGAACGCGGGCTCGTGCCCCTCTCGGGCGACCTCCATGTAGATGAAGGGCTCCATGCCGGGCAGCGACGCGACGCCCGCCTGGATCCACGCATCCCCGCCGTTGGCGCCCTGACCGGGCCCGCCGACGCCGACCCAGCCCGCGACGTGGCCCGCCGCGACGCTCGGGGCGCGGGTGAGCGCGATGGTCGCGCGGACGCCGTGACCGGTGACGTCGGACTGGTGGCCCGCGTAGGAGTAGCCGCTCGCCGGGCTCCCGCAGCTCGGGCCCGCGGTCGCCGTCGTGGACGCGCCGACGAGCACGGCGATCGTGGAGACGCCGACGAGGAGTGCGAAGGGACGCCGCACGCGCACGCCGTTGAGGTCGGCTCGCGCTCAGGGCAGTGCCATCCCTCGTTCTTGCGATCAGGTCCATGGCCCCTGGACGCCTACAATGCGGGCCGATGGCGACGACCGAGGACCGCGGGTCGGCCGACTCGGTCGGGGCGTGGCGCGAGCGGGTCTACGACCTCGCGCCGGAGCGTTCCGACGAGCTCTTCTCGACGATCTCGGGCATCGAGAACGACCCGCTGTACACGCCCGAGTCGGTCGACGTCGCGCTGAGCCGGTTCGGCGTGATGTTCTTCGA
>CAZODN010000049.1:15922-18902 GCA_964578545.1 uncultured Gaiellales bacterium | reverse complement strand
GGCAGGAACATCTTCCCCGCCCCGAAGAGGTCGCCGACGACCTTCATGCCGTCCATGAGCGGGCCCTCGATGACGTCGAGCGGTCGCGCGGCCTGCCGGCGCGCCTCCTCCGTGTCCTCCTCGATGAAATCCACGACCCCGTGCACGAGCGCGTGCGCGAGCCGCTCCTCGACGGGCGCCTCGCGCCACGAGAGGTCGAGCTCGCGCCGCGTGCCGCCGGCCGTCACGGTCGCGGCGTGCCCGACGAGGCGCTCCGTCGCGTCTGCTCGCCGGTCGAAGAGGACGTCCTCGACGCGCTCGAGGAGCTCCGGGTCGACGTCCTCGTAGACGGCGAGCTGCCCGGCGTTCACGATTCCCAGGTCCAGGCCTGCGCGGATCGCGTGGTAGAGGAACGACGCGTGCATCGCCTCGCGAACCGCGTCGTTCCCGCGGAACGCGAACGAGAGGTTCGAGATCCCCCCGGATACGAGCGCCCCTGGGCAGCGCTCCTTCAGGAGCGGGATCGCGTCGATGAACGCCTTCGCGAAGCCGGCGTGCTCCTCGATCCCCGTGGCGACCGCGAGCACGTTCGGGTCGAGAATCACGTCCTCGGGCGCGAACCCCGCCTCGCGCACGAGCAGGTCGTACGCGCGGCCGAGGATCTCGACCTTCCGCTCGACGGTCTCCGCCTGCCCGCGCTCGTCGAAGGCCATGACGACGACAGCGGCCCCGTACCGGCGGACGGTGCGCGCCTGCTCGAGGAAGGCCTCCTCGCCCTCCTTCAGCGAGATCGAGTTCACGACACCCTTCCCCTGCAGGCACTTGAGGCCGGCCTCGAGCGCGGGGAAGCGCGAGCTGTCGACCATGATCGGGAGGCGCGCCGCCTCCGGCTCGGTGGCGAGCAGGTTCAGGAACGTCGTCAGCGCCTGCTCGGCGTCGAGCAGGTCGGCGTCCATGTTCACGTCGAGCAGGTTCGCGCCGCCGCGCACCTGCTCGAGCGCGACGTCCACCGCGCTCTGGAAGTCGTTGGCCTCGATCAGCCGCCGGAAGCGCGCCGAGCCGGTCACGTTCGTCCGCTCGCCGACGACGACGAAACCCGTGTCCGGCCCGATCACGAACGGGTCGAGCCCGGAGAACCGAGGGAGGCGCGAGCGCTCGGGGACGCGCCGAGGCGGGAGCCCCTCGACGGCGCGCGCGATCGCGTGCGTGTGCTCGGGCGTCGTCCCGCAGCAGCCGCCGACGAGGTTGACGAGCCCGTCCTCCGCGAACTGGCGCAGGAACCTGCTCGTGTCCTCCGCGGTCTCATCGTGGAGCCCGAGCTCGTTGGGCAGCCCCGCGTTCGGGTGGCACGAGACGTACGTCGAGGCAACGGATGCGAGGCTCTCGAGGAACGGGCGCATCTCGGTCGCGCCGAGCGAGCAGTTGACCCCGACGACGAACGGATCGGCGTGCTCGACGGAGATCCAGAACGCGTCCGAGGTCTGCCCCGAGAGGTTGCGCCCGCTCCTGTCGACTGCCGTGAACGAGAGCCACAGCGGGAGATCGGGCGCGGCGTTCGCGGCGGCGACGATCGCCGCCTTCGCGTTCAGCGTGTCGAAGATCGTCTCGATCAGGAGGAGGTCGACGCCGCCTTCGCGGAGCGCGGCGATCTGCTCCTCGTACGCGGCGCGCACCTGGTCGAACGTGATGGCACGGTAGGCCGGGTCCTCGACCTTCGGCGAGAGCGAGAGCGTCACGTTGAGCGGGCCGACCGAGCCGGCGACGAAGCGCGGCCGCTCCGGCGTGCGGGCCGTCCACTCGTCCGCCGCGCGGCGCGCGAGGCGCGCGCCCTCGAGGCTCATCTCCGCGGCGACGCTCTCGAGCCCGTAGTCGGCCTGGCCGATCGACGTCGCCGTGAACGTGTTCGTCGTCGCGATGTCCGCTCCCGCGGCGAAGTAGGCATCGTGGATCTCGGCGACGATCTCCGGCCGGGTCAGGTTCAGGAGGTCGGGATCGCCCTTGACGTCGCGCAGGTGCTCCCGGAACCGCTCGCCGCGGTACTCCTCCTCCGCGAGCCCGCGGCGGTGGATGAGCACGCCCCACGACCCGTCGAGCACGAGGATGCGCTCGGCGAGGAGCCCGCGGAGACGAGCCTCGACGCTCACACGTCCTCCCGTGCGCTCAGATCCCATGGGCTCACCCGCGCTCGCGGGGGGATGCGCTCGGCGAGGAGGGCTTCGAGGTGTTCGCGGATGTTCGTCAAACGAATCGGCTCCCGCCCAAGAGACCGGAGCCGGAGCGCTCGCGAGGCTCTTTAGGCGTTTGGTGACCCGGTCGCCAAGCTGCCGTTCAAAGCTCTCCGGGGCCTCTCAGGCTAGCGGACGGCGACCCCGGCCACGTGTGTCAGAGTGTCACTTGGCCGGTTGCGGGCGATCTCCTACGCGCGCGAGGCGAACGCCGCGAGCGCCTCGCGGCCCTCGTCGACGATCGGCTCGCCGTGCGCGAGGAGCAGGTGCCGGAACGCGAGCTCGGCGAGGCGGCGGTACGACTCGCGGAGACCTGCCTTCGTCCGCTCCGGCTCGTCCATGAGGAAGTCGGGGACGAAGCCGAGGGAGCCCGTCTGGTGCATGCGCACCGCCCCGTCCGCGAGCGCGAGCGCTTCGCGCGCCGGGATGTGGAGCGCGGTCTCGTCGGGGCAGATCGCACCGACGCGGTGCGCGACGATCCCGCCGGGGAGCTCGTCGCCGAAGTCGAACGGCTCGACGTGCTCGCCGTGGGTGAACTCGTGCATCCCCTCGCGAACGCAGTGCACGGTCGCCCCGAACCGCTCCGCGAACGCGGCGCTCCCCCGGTAGTGGTGCCGGTTCGTCAGGAGGACGTCCGTCGGTGCCGCGTGCTCGGCGAAGAAGTCGAGCCCCGCCGAGGGAACGAGCGGGTCGATGACGACGCGCTCCTCCGGGAGGTAGTAGGAGCTGACGGGCACCTTGATCCGCGGGTGCACCTCCACCCAGTGCCAGATCCC
>CAZODN010000049.1:0-15822 GCA_964578545.1 uncultured Gaiellales bacterium | reverse complement strand
GACCTGACCCCTAGCCGGTCGTCCGGCCGGACACCGCGAGCTGGTTCTCGGCGTGCACGATGCGCTGCTCGAGCTGCCAGCGGTCTGCCTGCGACTCGCCCGCCTCGACCTTCTCGAGCTCGGCCTTCGCGGCCTCGAGCTGCGCGCGCGCCCGCGCGTCGTCGATCTCCTTGACGTTCACCGCGTCGTCCACGAGGGCGAGGGCGCGGTCGAGCTCGACCTTGAAGAACCCCGGTCCGGTCGCGAACTCCACGACCTCGTTCTGATCGAGGTAGATCCTGGTCGATCCGGCCTTCAGCGTCGCCACGAGCGGGGCGTGGCGGGCGAGGACGCCGATCTCGCCGGCCGCGCCGGGGACGACGACCATCTCCGCCTCGCCGTCGAACACTGCCCCGTCGGGCGTGACGAGGGCGACGTCGAACTTGGGGTGCGTCTCCGCCATGCAGCGCTCGCTAGGCCGCGACCGCTTCCGCCTGGCGCGCCTTCTCGACGGCCTCGTCGATCGTTCCGACCATGTAGAAGGCCGACTCGGGGAGCTCGTCGTGCTGTCCGTCGAGGATCTCGCGGAACGAGCGGATCGTGTCCTCGAGCTTGACGTACTTCCCCGGCGTGCCGGTGAACTGCTCGGCGACGAAGTTCGGCTGCGAGAGGAAGCGCTCGATCCGCCGCGCGCGCGCCACGACGAGCTTGTCCTCGTCGGTGAGCTCGTCCATCCCGAGGATGGCGATGATGTCCTGCAGGTCGGCGTAGCGCTGGAGCAGCTGCTGGACCGTGATCGCGACGTCGTAGTGCTCGGGCGAGACGATGCCCGGCTGCAGCGCCCTCGACGTGGAGTTGAGCGGGTCGACGGCCGGGTAGATGCCCTTCTCCACGATCGCCCGGTCGAGCACGGTCGTGGAGTCGAGGTGCGCGAACGTGTTGGCCGGCGCCGGGTCGGTGAGGTCGTCCGCGGGGACGTAGATCGCCTGCACGGACGTCACCGAGCCCGTCGTCGTCGACGTGATGCGCTCCTGGAGCTGCCCCATCTCCGTGGCGAGCGTCGGCTGGTACCCGACCGCGCTCGGCATGCGGCCGAGCAGCGCGGACACCTCGGAGCCTGCCTGCACGAACCGGAAGATGTTGTCGATGAAGAGGAGGACGTCCTGGCCCTCCTCGCGGAAGTACTCGGCCATCGTGAGCCCGGAGAGCCCGACGCGGAGCCGCGCGCCCGGCGGCTCGTTCATCTGCCCGTAGACGAGCGCGACCTTGTCGATGACGCCCGACTCGTTCATCTCGAGCCAGAGGTCGTTCCCCTCCCGCGTCCGCTCGCCGACCCCCGCGAACACGGACACGCCGCCGTGTTGCAGCGCGACGTTGTGGATGAGCTCCTGGATGAGCACGGTCTTGCCCACCCCGGCCCCGCCGAAGAGGCCGATCTTGCCGCCCTTGACGTACGGCGCGATGAGGTCGATGACCTTGATCCCGGTCTCGAAGATCTCCACCTTCGGAGAGAGATCGCGGAAGGCCGGGGGATCGCGGTGGATGGGCCAGCGCTCGACGCCCTCCGGCACCGGCCCCTGCTCGTCGATCGGGTCGCCGGTCACGTTCCAGAGGCGGCCGAGCGTGGCGGCGCCGACCGGCACCGAGATGGGCGCGCCGGTGTCCACGCACGCCGAGCCGCGGGAGAGGCCGTCGGTCGAGTCCATGGCGACCGCGCGGACGCGATCATCGCCGAGGTGCTGCTGCACCTCCGCGATCAGCGCCCGCGTCGTCCCGTCCGGCTCGGGGACGTCGATGCGAAGGGCCGTGTAGATCTCGGGCAGGGCCTCCGGGAAGACGGCGTCGATCACGACGCCCTTGATCTCGATGATCCGGCCGGTGTTCGTGCTGTCTGATCCGTTCTCGGACATGGGTCTCCTGAGGCGAAGGTCGAAGGGCGCAGACGGGCCGCGCCTGGCGCGGCGAGTTTATCGAAGCCCAACGGAGCCCCAACCGGGAAGCGACCTGCCCGCGGCTATCCTGGCCGGACGTGAGCGCGCGCACCACACGGCTGCTCGTCATCGCGGGAGTGGTCCTCGTGGCCGCTCTCGGCGTCGTGCTCGCCGTCAACGCGTTCGACGGGCAAGAGACGGCGACGAAGCCCGAGTACCAAGCGACGATCGTCAACGCGCGGGACCGCGTGGACTTCGCGTACGCGCAGATCACGAAGGCGGACTCCGTCGAGAACCTCATCGTGCGGCTCGACGAGGCGTCGGCCGCCATCGGGGACGTCGCCGACGACGTGGGTAGCGCCGCCGTGGCGCCCGGGTTCGAGGATCTGAACGCGCAGCTCGCGTCCAAGCTCCAGGACTTCTCCGACGCGCTCGCGGCGACCGCGGACCAGTTCGAAGACCCGTCGTCCGCCGGATTCGGCCTCGACTCGATCACGTCCCTCGGCTTCACGGAGTGGGACGACGTGAACGCGATCCTCGTGAAGATGCAGGAGAAGGGCATCGAGGTGACGCTCCTCGAGCGCCACTGAGCAGGCTAACTACCGACCCTCCCGCTCGTCTCAACCGGTAGTGCCCCGCAGCCTCACCGCAGTGGCTGCGCTGGTCCTCGCCGTCGGCCTCGCGCTCGCGGTCACGCACGCCGGGACGAGCGCGACGGTACCGGTTCCCGATGCCGACCTCGGAGCGGGTCGAACCGGCTTTCTCGCGACGTGCGCAGCGCTCCCACAGAAGCGGATGGTGCGCTGCTACGAGCAGGGCCTGCTCGCCGCCGTCGAGGCGAGGGGCAATCCGGCACGAGGGGTGCCGACGATCGACCGCGACGTGCATCGCGCCGGCGGCTTCCTCGAGGCGGCCTGCCACTCGCTCATGCACGGTGTCGGACGCACCTGGGCGAAGCGTCACGGTGTCACGCTGGCAAACATGTTCCGCTACGTGCCACGCTCGAACGATCCCGGCTGTTCGGCAGGGTTCGGAATGGGGATGGCGATGTATCTCGGCCCGAAGCTCATCCAGGATCCGAGGAGCATCCTCCGCGGGTGCGAGCAGCTCCCGACGCGTTTTCGCGAGTACACCTGCGTGCACGGCGCCGGGCATGCCTTCATGCGCGGCTACCACGGGTCGCTCGGCCCATCCGTGGGCGCGTGCAAGGCGCTCGGGCCGAACCGCGCGCCGGACTGCGCGCAGGGCGTGTTCCACGACTACTGGATCTCGCTGGGCGGAGGCGACGGGACGAGCGCCCCGTCGTCGGCGGAGCGTTCTCCCGAGTCCGTCTGCGGCGCCTACGAGTTCAAGCGGCCGTGCTGGTACCGCTACTTCTGGGAGCGCCGGGCATCGATCCGCGTCTACGAAGCGGATGACATAACGGGGCTCTGCGGAAGGCTGTCGCAACTCCAGCGCGCAGGGTGCATCGGCGGCGCGTCGCTCCTCGTGACGCGCGAGCGGGATCCGGTCGACCACGCCAGGGTGTGCCAGGGCCTCCAGGGCCCGGACACCTACGACTGCCTGCGGGGAGTGAACGTCGCGGGGCTCGACGGGAAGCGCTTCGAGCAGATGCGCCTCATCGGGACGTGCGCGGTCCTCCCGAAGGCGACGACGACGTGGTGCTACGCGTGGTTCGGGCGCACGCTCTCGGTCGTGACGGACGGCAGGTTCGCGAGCACGGGGTGCAAGCGCCTCCAGCCGGAGGCGGCACGCGTCTCGTGCCTGGCGGGGGCACGGCGTACCGCCGAGCCCCTCGTGACGTTCAGCTAATCGCCGCTACAGCGGCGTGACGTCGCCCGCACCCCGCGAGAACGCCTTGCCGTCGGTGATGATCTGCTGCACCTCGCGCTCGAGCTGGAGCGCCGTGTCGAACTGCGCCGGCTCGCCGAAGCCCGACTCGCTCGGACGGTTCGCGAGCTGGGTGGCCGCGCCGAAGAAGACGAGGGCGAGCGCGGCGGCCATGCCGACCTGCGCGCGCGCGACCCACGTCCGGCCCGGCCGGCGGACGACCACGGGCTGCGGCAGGGACTCGAGCGGGGCGGCGCGCAGCTGCTCGGTCACCGCGACCGCGCCTGTCTCGAACGCGCTGCACTCGGGGCAGCGCAGGAGGTGCGCGTCCACCATGCGGGACTCGAGCTGCGAGAGCTCGCCGTCCAGGCGCAGCGAGACCTGGGAGCGGACCCGATCGCAGACGACGGAGCGAGGAACGACCGTCATGCTCTCTTGGACGAGCGCCGGAGCAGGGAGTTAGCGGGGATCCCGGCCACTGCCCTCACGAACCGGCGCCAGGCTCGACGACGTCGAGCGGCTTCATGATCTCCGGGAAGTGGCAGGCGACGGGATGCCCGCCACCTGCGGGCGCGACGAGCGGTGGCTCCTGCTCCTCGCAGACCTGCTGTGCCTTCCAGCAGCGTGTCCGGAACCGGCAGCCGGACGGGGGGTTGGCCGGGCTCGGGACGTCGCCCTTCAGGACGATGCGCTGGCGCTTGCCACGCACGTTCGGCGACTCGATCGGCGCGGCGGAGAGGAGCGCCTGCGTGTACGGGTGCATCGGCACCTCGTACAGCTCCTTGCGCGTCCCCACCTCGACGAGCTTCCCGAGGTACATGACGGCGACCCGGTCGGAGATGTGCCGCACGATCGAGAGGTCGTGGGAGATGAAGAGGTACGTGAGGCCGAAGTCCCGCTGGAGCTGCACCATGAGGTTCACGACCTGCGCCTGGATGGAGACGTCGAGGGCCGAGACCGGCTCGTCGAGGACGAGCATGCGCGGGTTCAGCGCGAGCGCTCGGGCGACGCCGATCCGCTGCCGCTGGCCGCCCGAGAACTCGTGCGGGAAGCGGTTGCCGTGCTCGGGGCTGAGGCCCACCGTGCGCAGGAGCTCCTCCACGCGCCTGCGGCCCTCGGCGCCCTTGTACAGGCCGTGGATGCGGAGCGGCTCGGCGACGATCTCCCGCACCGTCATGCGCGGGTTCAGCGACGCGTACGGGTCCTGGAAGACGATCTGGACGTCACGGCGCACCGGGCGCATCTGACGGCGCTTGTAGCTCGTGATGTCCGTGCCGTCGAAGACGATCCGGCCGGCCGTCGGCTCGATGAGCTTGATGATCGTGCGCCCGAGGGTCGTCTTCCCGCAGCCCGACTCGCCGACGACGCCGAGCGTCTCGCCCTGGCGGATCGAGAGGTCGACGCCGTCCACCGCGCGGACCTGGCCGACGGTGCGCTTGAAGAGGCCGGCCTTGATCGGGAAGTACTTGACGAGGCCCTCGACGCGGAGAATCTCGCTCGGGTCGCGCGCCTCCGCCGCCTCCTGGACGGGCGTCGTCGTCTCCACCTGGCTCATGCGCTCTCCGCCGCGGTGATCCGGGAGGCAGCATGCTGCGCCTCGAGCTCCTCGACGAAGTGACACGCGGAGAGGTGCTCGCCCTCGCTCCCGAAGACCCGCAGCTCGGGGATGTCCGTGCGGCAGATCTCGCGCCCCTGCGAGACCGCGCAGCGCGGATGGAACGCGCACCCCGGGGGCGGGGTGATGAGGCTCGGCGGCTGGCCGGGGATCGGCTCGAGCCACTCCCGGTCGAGGTCGACCCGCGCGAGCGAGTTCATGAGGCCGATGGTGTAGGGGTGCCGCGGCTCGTTGAAGATCGTGAAGACGTCGCCCAGCTCGACGACGCGCCCCGCGTACATGACGACGACCCGGTCGGCGAGCTCGGCGATGAGGCCGAGGTCGTGCGTGATGAGGATGGTCGCCGCGTGCGTCTCCTCCTGGGCCGCGCGCATCACCTCGATGATCTGGGCCTGGATCGTCACGTCGAGCGCAGTCGTCGGCTCGTCGGCGATGAGGATCTTCGGCTCGTTGGCGATCGCCATCGCGATCATCGCGCGCTGGCGCATGCCGCCCGAGAACTCGTGCGGGTACTGGTCGTAGCGGCGCTCGGCGAAGGGCACGCCGACGAGGTCGAGGAGCTCGATCGCGCGCGCGCGCGCGTCGTCGTCGCTCATGCCCGGGTTGTGCGTCGTGATGGCCTCGGCGATCTGGTCGCCGATCGTGAACACGGGGTTGAGCGACGTCATCGGATCCTGAAAGATCATCGAGATCTCGCCGCCCCGGATGTCTCGCAGCTCCTTCCTCGGGATCGTGAGGAGGTCGCGGCCGTTGTAGAGCGCCTGGCCGGCGACGATGCGTCCGGGCGGAACCGGGATGAGGCCCAGCATCGCCATGACCGACACGCTCTTGCCGGAGCCCGACTCGCCGACGACGCCGAGCGTCTCGCCGGCGAAGAGGTCGTACGTCACGCCCGTCACCGCGTGGACGACCCCGTCCTCGGTGTCGAACTCGACCGTCAGGTCGCGTACGGAGAGGATGGGCTCAGGCACGGACGCGCTGGGTGGGGTCGAGGGCGTCGCGGAGGCCGTCGCCGATGAAGTTCACGGCGAGGGCGATGACGACGATGACGATGCCGGGGAAGGTCACGAGCCACCAGTAGCCGAGACCGCCGACGTTCCCCTCGGCGATGAGGCTGCCGAGCGCCGGGTTCGGCGGCTGGATGCCGAAGCCGAGGAACGAGAGGGCGGCCTCGACGAGGATGGCGGTCGCGACGATCAGGGTCATGGTGACCACGATCGGGCCGACGCAGTTCGGGAGGATGTGCCTGACGATGATGCGCAGGTCGCTCGCGCCGGACGCCTTGGCGGCCTCGACGAACTCCTTCTCGCGGAGGGAGAGGAACACGCCGCGGACGATTCGCGCCAGGCCCGTCCAGAACAGGAACGCGAGGATGAGGCCGATCATCACCGGCTGGGAGATCGAGATCGGACCGATCGTCTGGGTCTCCTGGCCGAGGAACGCCGCGGCCGTGAGGAGGACGGCGAGGCCGGGGAGCGTGAGGATGAGATCGGTGAAGCGCATGAGCAAGTTGTCGATCGTCCCGCCGTAGTAGCCGGCGAACGCGCCGATCACCGTGCCGAGGAACGTCGACACGATCGCCACGAAGAACGCGACCCAGAGCGACGTCCGCAGCCCGAAGATGACGCGGCTGAGGTAGTCGCGCCCGAGGAGGTCGGTCCCGAACGGGTGCTCGGTCGACGGCGCCTGCGCGATGTTCAGGTAGTCCTGGTCGTTGAACCCGTACGGCGCGACGGCCCTGGCGAAGATCGCGACGAGCGCGACGAGGATCAGGACGATGAGGCTCGCGACCGCCAGGCGGTGCCGGAAGAACCGCATGCGCGCGTACGCCCACTGGCTCCGCGCCTTGAGCTCGACGCCGCTCTCGTACGTCAGCTCCATCTTGGTGCCCGACGCCGTGGGCTCCTCGATCGTCGCCATCGAGCCCGCTCCCGCCCGGGCGGCCGCAGGACGGGACACGTTGCCCGCCTCCATGCCGACTTCCTCGCGCTCCTCCGGGAGCTGGTCTGCCGCGGGCACTCGATCAGTCATACCGCACGCGCGGGTCGAGGTAGCCGTAGAGGATGTCGGCGACGAGGTTGAAGATGATGATCATCGTGGCGGTGACCATCAGCCAGGCCATCACCGGGTACGGGTCGCCGATGTTGAGCTGGTTGACGAAGTAGAGGCCCATGCCGTCGAGCGCGAAGACCGTCTCCGTCACGACCGCGCCGCCGAGGAGGCCGCCGAAGTTCAGCGCGACGATGGTCACGAGTGGGATGAGCGCGTTCCGGAACGCGTGCTTCATGGTCACGCGCCTCTCGGGCAGCCCCTTCGCCCGGGCCGTTCGCACGTAGTCCGAGTTCACGACCTCGAGCATCGACGCGCGCATGTACCTCGAGTACTGCGCGATGCTCGCGACCATGAGGACGATGATCGGCAGCCCGAGGTGCTGGGCGCGGTCGAGGACGAAGTGGAGTCCCGTCCCCGGGTCCACCCCACTCAGGTTCGCCGTGTAGAAGATCCGGATGTCGAACCAGAGGTAGATGTTCACGAAGAGGACCTGGAGCATCAAGGCGAGCCAGAAGACGGGCGTCGCGAGACCGACGAAGCTGAAGGTCGTCGCCGTGTAGTCGAAGACGCTGTACTGGCGTAAGGCCGAGTACACGCCGATGAACACCGCGATGGTGACGGCCAGGAGCTCGGCCACGATCACGAGCTGGAGCGTGTGCCCCATGACGCGCGTGAGCTCGGGGAGGATCGGCCTGTCGCCGATCGTCGTGGTACCGAACTGGTTCGTGAGCGCGTCCTTGACCCAGTACAGGTACTGGACCGGGATCGGCTGGTCGAGGTGCTTGCGCTCGGTGATGCGGTCGATCGTCACCTGCGACGCGTTCGGCTGCATCTTCAGGAAGGCGAGCGGGTCGTTCGAGAGCGAGACGAACGTGAAGATGATGAAGCTCGCAGCGATCAGGACGACAACGCTGTAGAGCAGTCTGCGGATGACGTAGGTCAGCATCGCGGTCTCCGAATCTTAGAACGGAGTCCCGCCCCCGCAGAGGCGGGGGCGGGACTCCGGGTCGTACGAGCGGATCGCTCGGTACGAGTCGCGCCTAGGCGCTCGTCGTCCAGAGCTCCGCGTTCCACGTCGAGCCCTGCTGGGTCGGGTTCAGCACCGGGCCCTTGACGTTCGTGCTGTTGATCAGGAAGCCAGGCCGGACGTACATCGGAATCGACATCACGTCCTGCGCCATGATCTTCTCGGCCTGGTTCAGCAGCGTCGCCCGCTTGTCGGGGTCGGGCGTGAACTGGGCCGTCTTGAGCAGATCGGACGCCTTCTTGTTGCAGTAGTTCATGTAGTTCTGGTCGCCACCACAGCCGTAGAGGCCGAAGCTCGTCGCCGAGCTCGTGGGGCCGCCGAGCCACGTGAACATGAAGATGTCCCAGTCACCGGAGGGCAGGACCTGTCCGAAGACGGTGCCCGCCGGGCCGAAGCGCGGCACCAGCTCGATGCCGACGCTCTTGAGCTGCTTCTGCGCGATCTCGAACGTGAGGGCGCGCAGCTGGTTGCCGGAGGTCGTCGTGAAGCGGAAGCTCAGCTTCCCGACGCCCGGGCAGCTCCAGATGTTGGTGTTGTTCGCCGCGGGCTTGTCAGGGCCACCGGTGCAGCCCTTGCCCTTGAGCGTCGCGATGACCTTCGCCTGGTTGAACTTCCACACCGCCCAGTTCGGCTGGTACCACGGCTCGAACGGCTTGAAGATGTGGCTCTGGAGCACCGGCAGCTCCTTGACGCTGCCGACGAGGCCCGGAGCGACGTACAGCGCCGTCCGGATCTGGGCCCGGTTGATGCCCTGGATGATCGCCTGTCGGACGTACTTCTGCCGGATGCCCGGGGCGCCCTTCGGGCCGAACTGCATGTCCATGTGCTCCCAGAAGTAGCCGGGGCCGGACTGAACCTTGAACTTCGAGTTCTTCCGGATGTCCACGATCTGGAGCTGCGGCTGCGGCTCCGTCACCTGGATCTCACCCGAGGTGAGCGCCTGGAACAGCGACGGCGTCGAGGGGATGTAGCGGAACACGATGCGGTCGACCTTCGCCGGCTTGATCTTGAACTTCGTGTTCTTGCCGATGACGAGCTGCGTGCCCCGCTGCCAGGAGACGAACCGGAAGGGACCGCTCGAGATGTCGAGCGAGTTCCGCCCCCACTGGTTGAAGTCCTGGCCGGCGATCTTGTGAGCGGGGAGCGGAGACGCCGCGATCAGGGCATCCCATGCCGCGTACGCCTTCCCCTTCTTCCACATGACCGTGACGTTCTTGCCCGTCGCGTTGATCGCCTGGATGTCCTCCCAACCCTCACGGGAGGTGATGTCCCAGTTGGGATTCATGACGGTGTTGTAGGTGGCCTTGAAGTCGGCCCCCGTGACCTGCTTGCCGTCGCTCCACACCGCGTTCGGGCTGTAGGAGAACTTGACGGTGAGCGGGTCGTTCCTGAGGATGGTCGGCTTGCCCGCGAAGAGGTACGGCGTCAGCTTCGCGTTCTGGTTGTAGATCATCCCGCCGGCCAGGATCGTGTTCGTCACGAGCGACGTCGTGTACGCGTTGCCCTCGGTGATGTAGTTGTTGAGGGTGACGGGCTCCTGGTCGTGCCCGATGATCACCGTACCGGCCGACTTCGCCTCAGTCTTGGCGTTCGCGGCGGGTCCGACGATGAGGCTCGCAACGAGCGCCGTCGCACCCGCCAAGAGCCAGATTGAAGGTTTACGCATGTACTCCCTCCATCCGAGTGAACTTCCTGCGTTGCCCCGCCCAGGCCCCGAGGCCGTCGGCCGAAACGGCTCCCGACTCGCACGGTGAGATCACCGCCTGCCGGATCGCCCGAAGTGGCTTCGTGCCCTGGTCGAGGTGCAGGATCATACTGTCTGACGTTCCACCCGCAAATTCGTTAGAAGGAGGATCGACGTGCCGTTTTCCCGCAGAGAGGACGACCGCTCGGGCAAGGCCGACTACTTCGTCGCGTCGGAGGATGCGGGGCAGCTCGCGCTCGAGCTCCGCGACCTCTTGGAGCGAGCGGTCGGCGTGCAGTGGTACGGCACGATCGGGAACGACGCCGACGTCGCCGCGATGAAGCTGTGCCTCCTGCGACGCGCGCGCGCCGGCGTCGGGGGTGACGCGCGCCACGGGGACGCCGCCGTGCGCGAGGCCCTCGAGGCCGCGAGCCCTGCCGCGCTCGTCTGGATCGCGAGCCGCGCGATCTCGTACATGGACGAGAACGGCTACCCAGAGTCACTGGAGCCTTGGCTCGAGTGACTCTGGGGTGGGGTGCCTCAGCGCCCCACTCGCCCTGCTCCCTCAGCGGTCCCGCCGCCAGAGCAGCAGCAGAAGGGGCAGGAACGCGGCCGCCGCGATCGGCGGAGCGAGCGGGACGTCCCGCCGCTTCTCCCCCTCGACGACGGTCGGCCCCTCGCCCACGACACGCGCGACCTGCCGGGTCGCTCTCGCGAGCTCACGCTCCGACACGACGAGGCCGCCGATCCCGGCCGCGATCCGGTCGAGCGACTCCCGGGAGCCAGGATCGGGCCGGTAGCCCACCTCGGGCGTCTTGCGGAGGTAGATGCGCTCGTCGCGGCCCCAGACGTGGACGAACACCGTGGAGATCCCCGGGGGGCGGGAGAAGAGCGGCCCGAGCCGCGCCCGCGTCCCGGGCAGCGTCTCGCCGTCGGTGAGGACGACGAGGACGCGGCGCTTCGCCTCCGGCGAGAAGAACGACTGGGTAGCGACGGCGGAGAGCGCCTCGAGGCTCGTCACCCTACGGACGAGGGAGTGCACGGGCGGCGGCCGCTCGATCCCGATCGCCTTCGCGACCGTCGCGCGGAAGACCTCCTCGTCCCCGGACGGGAACAGGTGCGGGAGCGCGCGGTCGGTGACCGAGGCCACGCCGAAGGGGACTGTCGGGAGCGCCTCCCGGAGCCTCAGGGCCGCCGCCTTCGAGCGCGCGATCCGCGACGGCTTCCCCGGGGCGCCGCTCGCGAGCATCGAGCGCGTGACGTCGAGCACGACGAACGCCTCGGCATCGGTCCGCACACGTCGCGGCTCGTCCGTCGAGACGACCGGCTGCGTCGCCGCGACCCCGAGACAGGCCGCGGTGCCGGCGAGAGCGGCGACCGGGAGCGCGAGCGCCCGGCGGCGCGGCTCCCGGAGACCGAGCACGCCCCGCAGCCGGCGCCCGACGCCGCTCGTCCGGACGAGCGCGAGCAGCGGGACGAGGACGAGGAGCGCGACGAGACCACCGAGCGGCGTGAGGAAGGTGAGGTCCACCCTGCGAGCCTCCCTAGTAGCCGCCGCCGGGCTCGCCGGCGCCGGCGCCCTTCGCGCCCGTGCCTCCGGGCGAGGGATTCGCCCCCCCGCCCGACTCGCTGACCTCGAGGCCCTTCGAGCGCGACAGCGTGAGCTCGAGGTTGTGCTTCGCGTCCTCGTTCGCCGGGTCGAAGGCAATTGCCTGTCGGAACCGTCCGGCCGCGCTCGCGAGGAGGCGACCGCGGTTCGCGTAGTCCGCGATCGCGTCCGAGAAGCTGAGGACGCCGAGGAGGTTCGCGGCGGCGGACTTCCGCTCGGCGCTCGAGTCGCGCTGGAGGATGTCGGTGAGCCAGGAGGTGGCGTCGGCGCGGTTGACGGCGTAGGAGGGATCCGAGAAGCCCGGGGACTCCGGGTGGCTCAGGCGCGTCGCGCGGAGCGCCCGGCGGTAGAGCACGTCGTCCTCGACGCCGAGGACGGCCGCCGCGGCGCCGCCGGGAACGCGCTCGGGAGGCGACCACAACGGCGCCTCGGGGCGCGCCTGGTAGCGGACGTCGTCGTCGCGGAGTGCGGCGCTCGTCGCCGCGACATCGACCGCGAGGAGGAACGCGAAGACGGCGCCGACGAGGCAGGCAGCGACGAGCGCGACGGTGGGGCCGTACGTCCGAATGCGCTCCCTCATGCTTTCCTCCAGCCCGCTCCGGCGGGGAGCGCGAGGCGGCCCGCGAGCACCTCGTGAAGCGCGAGGACGAGCAGGGCGAGCCCGCTCGCGAGCAGCAGGATCGTCGGCGTCTCGCCCCGGAGCGAGACGTCGAGGGGCGTGGCGTCGCCGCCGGAGGGCGGAACGAGGTCCACGAAGGCGTCCTCGCCGAGGATCTCGCCGACGAAGGAGAGCGCGTCGCTCGAGGGCGACAGCGCCGCCACCCGCACCGTCACGTCGGAGTCCGCGAGCGACCGGAGCGTGCGCCCGAGGGGCGTGTAGTCGGTGGGCGCGGTCTCCAGGTCGCTGATGAGCAGGATCGACGCCGGGGACACACGGTCGCGCAGGAGCATCGCGTGCGCGAGCTCGAGCGCCTCCGAGATCCGGGTCCCCGCCTGGAAGTTCGGCGTCCACGGGTTCGGCGGGAGCTTCCCGTTCCGCGGCGTGAGGAAGCGGAGCAGCGGCTCGAGCTCCTTCGCCGGCGTTCGCGGCGGGAGCAGCTCGTACGCGACGTCCGAGAACACGACGAGCCCCGTCGGGGTCCCGGCCCGGACGAGGCGCTCGAGCACTCCGGCGACGTCCGCGTAGTCCTGCTCGACGATCGAGAGCGAGAGGTCGATGACGACGACGCCGCTCCGGCCTCCCGGGACGAGCTCGTTCGCCCGGGGCTCGAGCCCACGCGTGGAGAGGTACGCAGCGCCGACGAGAGCGCAGGCGAGGACGACGAGGACGGCCCGCACCGCCCCCGTGCGGACGCGCGCGCGGCCGAGCGCCCGGGCGTCCGGGGTCGGGATCGTCCGCGACCTCCTACGCAGGCCCACCGTTCACCCTCTCGGCTGCGTGGTCGCCGTTCGCCCGCTCCGCCTCGAGCTCGGCGAGGACGTCGGCGAAGCGGACGCGGAGGTCGGCGGCGAGCGCCCGCGTCCGCTCGACCGCGGGATCGACCGGCGACCAGGCGAGCTCCCGCGCGCTGACCGCGAGGCTCTCGTCGCCGAGGTGCTCCACCTCGTCCGCGACGAGCTCGAGCGCTCTCCGGCGCTCCTCGACGCCGTCGTCGGAGACGTCGGCCTCGAGGAGCTCCAGCGCTTGCTCGAGGACGGAGGCGACGGGCTCCGGCTCGGGCTCCGGCTCGGGCTCCGGCTCGCGCCGGGGCCAGACGCGGTACGTCGCGACGCCGGCCACCACGAGGAGCGCGACACCGAGGAGGACGAGGAGCGCGATCGCGAGCCACGGCGGCACGCGGTACGAGACGGCCGGGAGCGAGGCGAGGTCGGCCCGCCACGGCGCCGAAAGCGCGTCTCGAGCCGCCCCGTCGACGCCCGCCGCCCGCGTGTGCACGACGAGCGTGGGCCAGGTCAGGTCGACGGACGCCGCGCGTCGCCCGCCGCCGGCCGTCGTCGTGTACGAGACGCGCGCCGCCTTCAGGTCCACGCGCTCCGTCTCCCTCGCGGGCGCGCAGACCGCGGCGAGGCAGCGGAGGGCGTACGTCACCCGAACGTGGGCTGCCGACCCCACCCGCTCGACGTCGGTGCGCGGGAGGCCGACGGGCGCCCACGGCGTGGAGTCCCAGCTCACCTTCACCGCGTCCGGGTCGACGGCTGACGTGTCGACGACGGCATCCACGCGCGCGACGACCGTGTCGCCGAAGAGGACGATGCGGGGCCTGAAGTCCGCCGAAGCGACCAGGCCGTCCTGCCCGACCGCGGGCGCGGCGGTCCCGGCAGCGGGATCGGTTGCGGTTCCTCCACGGCCCCAGAGCACGGCCGCGAGCCCGAGCGCGGCCGCGACCGCGAGCACGACGAGCGCGAACGCCGGGAGCGACCAGCCTCTCCGCGCCTCGCTCACGCGCCGATCACCCGCCTCGTTCGCCGGAGCTCCGTCCAGTCGAGGAAGGACGCGAGGACGTCGGACCGCTCGCTCGAGGTGAGGAGCACCGGGTCGAGGTCGAGCTGCCTGAAGCTCTGGACGAGCTCGGCGGCACGCCGCTCGTTCTCCTCACGGCGCGCCTCCACCTCCCGCTTCGTCAGGCGGACCGGGAACCGGCGCCCGGTCTCCGGATCACGGAGCGGGACGACGAGGCCGGGCACGTCCGGGAAGCTCCGCTCCCAGACCGGGTCCTGGACGACGACGGGCACGACGTCCCAGCGGTGCGCGAACGTGGACAGCCAGAGGTCCTGAGAGGGCGCCGGGAGGAAGTCCGAGATGACGAACACGAAGGTCCCGGGGGCGACCGCGCGCGGGTGCGACGCGAGGTGCTCGACCGAGCGCTCGAGCCAGTCCGGCGGGCCGTCGAACTCCAGCGACCAGAGCCGCTCGTCCCGGATCTCGATCATCTTCCGGTCGCCCTTCGGCTGCCGCCAGTGCGGATCGCCGTCCGCGTAGTCGAGGTAGCCGACGAACGCGCCCGCCGAGCCGGCGCTCGCGAGGATCAGCTCCACGGCGTTCCGCATGGCCTCGACCTTGTCCAGCCACGGGAGAGGCGGGGCGAAGTGCGCCATCTGGGGACGGCGGTCGCAGACGATCACGACCCTCGGTGCCTCTTCCGCGAAGCGCTCGCGCACGACGAACTCGTCCTGGCCCTTCGCCGCGGAGAGCCGCGCCGACGCCGACCAGTCGATCGAGTGCATGTCGTCACCCGGCCGGTACAGCCGGGAGCCGGCGACGTCCGACCCCGCCCCCCGGCGGAGGCTGCGCATCGCCCCGTACGACAGCCCGATCACCCGTCGCCGCGGGACGAAGGGGAACGTGAGCCGCGTGCTCGTCACGCGCCCCCCGCTCTAGGCCGGAGCGGGACGCTCGGGCCGCTCGAAGATCGGGTCCTCCTCCGAGCCGGGCCTGGGCGCGAGCGCGAGGCAGGCGGCGCGGAACTCGTCGATCGCCTCGGCCCAGCTCGTCGCGCGGGCACGCGCGACGAACGTCGGCGTGAAGACGACCCGGTGGACGAGGACCGGCACGAACAGCCGCTCGACGTCGTCCGGGATGACGAAGCTCCGGCCGCGGAGGAGCGCCCAGGCGCGCGCCGCCCGCTCGAGGGCGAGGCTGCCGCGCACCGAGCTCCCGATGACGACCGACTCCTGCTCGCGCGTCGCCCGCACGAGCTCGACGAGCCAGCGGTGGATGACCTCGTCGACGTACACCTCGCGGGCGCCCTCCCGCAGGGTCTCGATGTCCTCGAGGCCGACGACGGGGCGGAGAGCGTCGAGCGGGTGCGCGAAGCGTTGCTCCTCGAGGATGCGGAGCTCGTCCTCGACCCCCGGGTACCCGAGTGCCGTGCGGAGAAAGAAGCGGTCGAGCTGCGCCTCGGGGAGCGGGAACGTGCCCTCGTACTCGATCGGGTTCTCCGTCGCGATGAGGAGGAAGGGCGAGGGCAGGTCGTGCGTGACGCCGTCGACGGTCACCTGGAACTCGGCCATCGCCTCGAGCAGGGCGGACTGCGTCTTCGGGGTCGCGCGGTTGATCTCGTCGACGAGCACGACGTTCGCGAAGATCGGGCCGGG
>CAZODN010000048.1:0-18944 GCA_964578545.1 uncultured Gaiellales bacterium | reverse complement strand
TCGCGCTCGCCGACCTCATCGGACTCGACACCTGTGTCGCGATCATGGAGGTGCTGCACGAGGGGCTGGGCGACCCCAAGTACGCTCCCTGCCCGCTCCTCCGGCAGTACGTGCAAGCGGGCCGCCTCGGCCGCAAGAGCGGCCGCGGCTTCTACGTCTACGAGTGATGGAGGAGCGGCTCGCGGCCGAGCTGGCCGCGCACGACGGCCCCGACGAGGACTTCGTCGACGCCGCGTTCCGCCTCGTGCTGCGACGCCCGCCCGACGCCGAGGCGCGTGACCGTGCCCTCGCGAAGCTCGCGGCGGGGACGCTCTCGCGCGCGACGCTCGTCCACGAGCTCGCGACGAGCGACGAGGCACGGCGCGTGCGCGAGCTCGACAACGCCGTCTCCCTCGGGCTCGGCGCGCGGGCGGCGGGGCGGAGACTCACCTGGCTCCGAGCGCCCGGCGGCACCGACGAGCGCGTGATCGAGATCCCGTGGGTGCTCTCGCGGCTCCGGCCGGCGGGCCGTGTGCTCGAGGTCGGGTACGCGTTCGCCGAGACGGCGTGGCTCGGCGGGCTCCTTCGGGCCGGCGTCGAGCTCGTCGGCGCCGACCTCGCGACGCGCGACGTCGAGGGGATGGAGACCGTCGTGGCTGACGTCCGCGACCTCCCCTTCGAGGACGGCGCCTTCGACCAGGCCCTCCTCGTCTCGACGCTCGAGCACGTCGGCGCGGACACCACGATCTACGGCGTCGAGGCCGAGGTCGGCGCGAGCGCGCGGCTCGACGCGCTCCGCGAGCTCCGGCGCGTCCTCCGGCGGGACGGGCGGCTCCTCGTCACGGTCCCGCTCGGCGAGCCGGGCGACCACGGCTGGTTCCGGCAGGAGGACGAGCGCGGCTGGAGCTCGCTCTTCTCCGAGGCCGGCTGGTTCGCGGAGGAGCTCGAGCTCTACGAGCTCGGCGACGACGGCTGGCGCGCGACGACGTCGTTTCGGCCCGAGGGCGTCCGCTACGGCGAGCGCGGCCCCGCCGCGTCCGCCGTGCTCTGCGCCGAGCTCTCTCCCGGGCGCGTGCGACACCTCGTCACGCCCGGCGGCCTCCGCAAGGTCACCCGGCGTCGAGCCGTGCGGGCGTACCGCCGCCTGCGGCCGCGCGACGGCGACCTATAGTCCGCCGCGATGGACTTCGAGCTCACCCCTGAGCAGCAGGCGATCCGAGCTCTCGCGCGGGAGCTCGCCGAGGGCGAGATCGTCCCGAACGCGACGTCGTGGGATCGCGAGCACCGATTCCCGGACGAGCTGTACCCGAAGCTCGCGGAGCTCGGGCTGATGGGGGTGTGCGTCCCGGAGGCCTACGGCGGCGCGGGCGCCGACTTCCTCTCGTACGTGCTCGTCCTCGAGGAGCTCTCGCGCGCCGATGCGGGGGTCGGCGTCACGGTCGCCGTGCACACGAGCGCCGCGACGCTGCCGATCCTCGACTTCGGCACCGAGGAGCAGCGCTCGCGCTTCGTGCCGCCGCTCGCGCGCGGGGAGGCGATCGGCGCCTTCGCGCTGACGGAGCCGGGCTCCGGCTCGGATGCGGGATCGCTGCGCACGACCGCGGAGCCGGACGGCGACGGCTGGGTGATCACCGGCTCGAAGCAGTGGATCACGAACGGCTCGCGCGCGGGCACCTTCGTCCTCTTCGCGCGGACCGACCCGGGAACCGCGGGCGCGCGCGGCGTCTCCTGTTTCCTGCTGGACGCCGAGCACGTGCGCGTCACGCGCGAGGAGGAGAAGCTGGGGCTGAACTCCTCGGCGACGTCCGATCTCGCGATCGAGGGAGCGCGCGTCGGGCGCGACCGCCTGCTCCACGAGGAGGGTCGCGGCTTCCGGGTCGCGATGGCCACGCTCGACGGGGGACGGATCGGGATCGCCGCGCAGGCGCTCGGGATCGCGCAGGCGGCCTTCGACGTCGCGAGCGCGTACGCGAAGGAGCGCGAGCAGTTCGGGCGCAGGATCGGCGACTTCCAGGCGATCCAGTGGAAGCTCGCGGACATGGCGACGGAGATCGACGCGGCACGCCTGCTCACGTACCGGGCGGCATGGCTCAAGCAGGCGGGCCACCCGCACACCGCCGAAGGCGCGAAGGCCAAGCTCTTCGCCTCCGAGGTCGCTCGTCGCCAGACAGCCGAGGCGATTCAGATCCTCGGTGGCTACGGCTACACGAAGGAGTTCCCGGTCGAGCGCTACTACCGGGACGCGAAGGTCACGGAGATCTACGAGGGCACGAGCGAGATCCAGCGGCTCGTCATCGCCCGCGAGATCCTCGGGCGACAGGTGCGGGAAGGCGCTCTGGCCTGAGATCGCTCGCAACCGACTGTTGCACGCGTCACGGTGCCTAGTCTACGGTCATGCCCCGCGAGCGCGACGAGCCGGTCCGGCTGACGAAGATCTACACCCGAGGCGGGGACGCGGGCGAGACGTCGCTGGGCGACGGCACCCGCGTCTCGAAGCTCGACCCGCGGATCGCTGCCTATGGGACGGTCGACGAGCTCAACGCCGTGCTCGGCGTCGCGCTCGCCGGCGAGTGCCCGGAGCCCATCGCCGACGTCCTCCTGCGCGTCCAGAACGAGCTCTTCGACCTCGGTGCGGACCTCTCCGTGCCGGTCGCGCGCGAGGGTCGCCTCCGTGTGACGCAGGAGCAGGTCGACGCCCTCGAGCGCGACTGCGACGCCTTCAACGCCGATCTTCCCGAGCTCACGAGCTTCGTGCTTCCGGGAGGCACGGAAGCGGCTTCGCGCCTGCACGTCGCCCGCACGATCTGCCGGCGCGCCGAGCGTGACGCGCTCGCGGCGGCCGAGTCCGTCGGGGTCGACCCGCTCGCGCTCGTGTACCTGAACCGGCTCTCCGACCTGCTCTTCATCCTCTCGCGCACGGCGAACGCGCTCGCCGGCCGCGACGAGCCTCTCTGGAAGCCGGGCGCCTCGCGCTGACCTACGCGACCGCCGGCCAGCGGGTGCCGAGCCAGTCGGCGAGCTCCTCGACCGGGCGCGGCCCAGCGACGTAGAAGCCCTGGGCGTAGTCGCAGCCCCAGTCCGCCAGGGTCTGCCACGCCTCGCGGGTCTCGACGCCCTCCGCGACGACGTCGAGCCCGAGCGCGTGGCCGATGTCGATCATCCCGGCCACGAGCGCGGCATCCGCGGCGCTCCGGCCGAGCCCGTGCACGAAGGCCGAGTCGATCTTGAGCTCGTCGAGGGGCAGGACGCGCAAGGCGGCGAACGACGCCGCCCGGCCGCCGTCGTCGAGCGAGAGTCGGACGCCCAGCGCGCGGTAGCGCCGCAGGACGTCGTCGTCCAGCTCCGCCCCGGCGCTCGGGCCGGCCGGGATGACGTCGAGCGTGAGCGGAGTCGCCGAGAGGTCGAGGCTGCGGATCATGTGTGCCAGGCCATCGGCGAACTGCGGGTCGTCGAGGAGCCGGTACGGGACGTTCACGGAGACGCCGAGGTCGTGCCCCGCGTTCGACCAGAGCTCGGCGGCACGGAGCGCCTCCTCGACCACGAGGAACGTGAGCTCCCGCACCACGGGCGTCCGCTCGACGTGGGGGACGAACTCGGCCGGGGGAATCAGGTCCTCGCCGGGGAGGACGCGGCGGATCAGAGCCTCGGCGCCGGTCGTGACGCCCGAGCGGAGATCCACGATCGGCTGGTAGACGACGAGCAGCTCCCGCTTCTCGAGCGCGGACTCGAGATCTCGTACGACCCCTGCGTCGACTCCGCGACGCACGAACGCGTGGTCGTCGGCCGTGTCCCGCTTCGTGGCGTACATGTGGCCGTCCGCCCGCGCGAGCAGCTCGTCGCAGGTCGCCCCGTCGTCGGGGAACAGCGCCCAGCCGATGCTCCCGTCGAGCTCGACGGACGCTCCGTCGACGAGGAACGGCCGGCGGAGCGCATGCCGGAGGCGCCCGACGAGCCTGACCGCGTCCTCGTCCGTCCCCGTGCCCATCGAGACGACGACGAACTCGTCGCCGCCGACTCTCGCCACGGTGTCGCTCTCGCGCAGCACGGCCTCGAAGCGGCGCGCGAGCGTCCGGAGCACGTCGTCTCCCGCCCGGTGCCCGCGGACGTCGTTGACGTCCTTGAAGCCGTCGAGGTCGACGACGATCACGGCGAACGCCTCCCGCGAGCGGCGCGACCGGCGAAGGGCCTGCTCGACCCGGTCCTCGAGGAGCACACGGTTCGGGAGGCCTGTGAGCGCGTCGTGGAGCGCGCGGGCGTGGGCGCGATCGACGCGCCAGTTGAGGACCACGCCGCACGCCGCCGCGGCGCACGCGAACGCGACGATCGCGGCGACGACCTCCTGCGGGCTCCCGCGCAGCGCCTGCGTCGCGAGGATCGCGCCCAGGACGAGGCCTGCGAGGGTGACCCCCCACACGAGGGCGCTACGAAGATGCCGCTTCGACCTGTTCGTCATTCGCCGCCGTTTCGGCCCCAGGGCGGGGCCACCGCAGTCGATTCGCACGGTATGCGCCCGTGCCGCGCGCGCCACCTCCGTTCGAGTGACACCCTCACCCGAACGAGTGATTCGGACCCCGCAGGGCGCAGGAAGCCGCGCCCCGCCGCGGAAATCGTGCGCGTGGACGTCGCTGCCGGCCTCGTCGGGCTCGTCGTCGGCGCGCTCGTCGGGCCCCTTGCCGACCGCATCGCGACGAACGCCCCCGAGCACGACCCCCTGTTGCGGAGGGTGCCGAGATCGTCGCGGCTTCCGCTCGTGACGGCGGCGACGGCGCTCCTCGGCGGCGCGAGCGGGCTCGTGTTCGGGTTCGAGCTCGAGGCGCTCGTCGCGGCGCTCTTCTGCTGGATCCTCGTCGTGATCACGCGGACCGACCTCGAGCACCGGCTCATCCCGGACCGGGTCGTCATCCCGGGGACGATCGCGATGGTCGTCCTCCGGACGATCGACGACCCGAGCCCGGAGTGGGTGATCGGCGCGGTCGTCACCGGGCTCGTCTTCTTCGTGCTCGTCCTGATCTACCCGAAGGGCCTCGGAATGGGCGACGTCAAGCTGTCGGCCTTCCTCGGTGCCGGTCTCGGCGTCGCGGTTCTCCCGGCCATGTTCGTCGGGTTCTTCGCCGCGTTCGTCCCGTCCGCGGCGATGCTCGTGCGCCACGGGAAGGACGCGCGCACAATGGCGATCCCCTTCGGGCCGTTCCTCGCGCTGGGCGGGATCGTCGGCCTCTTCTGGGGCGACGCGATCCTCGAGTGGTACCGCAGCCTCTCGAGCTAGAACCGCTCGTGCCGCTCGTCTCAAGTGATCGCGCCGACGGGCCGATCCCTGCTCCATGGAGACCGCGTCGACACGCGGCGACGACGCTCCTCGCGGCCTTTCGGGCGCATTGCTCGCCGCTGCCTCGAGGCAGGCCGTGCGCTTCGCGCAGGATCAGGCCGGGGACCCCGTCGGGGCGATCGACGCCGCGGTGGCGGCGCTCGCCCGCGTAGCCGGGGTACTGCCCTCGGTCTTCGTGCTCGAGCACGGGAGGCTCTGGCTCGTCTCCCAGCGCGGCTACGCGGTCGTACCGGACGGGATCGCACCCGAGCGAGGGGTCATCGGACGCGCCGTGCGCGCGGGGCGCCCGAAGCTCGTGGCCGACGTCCGGAGCGACCGCGAGTACGTCGCGGCCCGACCCGGCGTCGTCTCCGAGCTCGCCGTCCCTCTCCGCATCGGTCGCCGGCTCGTCGGTGTCCTCAACGTGGAGGCGGAGAGGGAGCTGCCCCGCGACGCGGCCGACGCGGTGCGCCCCCTCGCGCGGGCGCTCGCCCCCGTCGTCGCGGAGCTCCACGAGCGGCGAACCCTCGACCTCGCGGGGCTCGCCCGTCTCTTCGTCAACCTGGGGAGCCTGCGCACGCCCGAGGAGATCGCCGATCTCGCCGCCGTGTCCCTGCGCAGGGTCCTGCCCGTAGAGGCGAGTCACGTCGTCGTCTGGGGCGAGTACGGGGCGTCGCGAGAGCTTGCGGCCTGGTGGGACGAGGACGGTGGGGCGATGCCGCTCACGGAAGGGGAGATCGAGGCCGCTCGCGCCCGCGTCGACTCGACTGCGGTGTTCGGCGTCGTCGAGGTCGAAGGTGGGAAGAGTGGAGGGCGAGGCCGGACGATCGTCTGGCTCCCCCTGCGCGCGAACCGGGCCGAGCTCGGCGCGCTCGTCGCGGCCGCGAGGAGCGTCGAGCACGTCGACCCGTCCGTGCTGGACACGGCTGCCGTCCTCGCAGCCCATGTCGGCGTCTCGCTGGACGCGGCTCTGGCGCTTCGCCGCGAGCGGCACAGCGCGGCGACCGACCCGCTGACCGGCATCCTGAATCGACGGGGGCTCGAGGAGCGACTCGACGGCGAGCTCGCGGCGTCGCAGAGGCTCCGTGCCCCGCTCAGCCTCCTCGTGATCGACTGCGACGACTTCAAGGAGATCAACGACCGGGCCGGCCACGAGTTCGGGGACACGATCCTGCAGGAGGTCGCCGACGTCCTCTCGAGAGAGATCCCCGCCGGGGCAGTGGCTGCTCGGGTCGGCGGAGACGAGTTCGTGGTCGCGCTGCCCGGCTCGGACGCGGCCGAGGCGGAGGCGTTGGGCGGGGAGATCCGCACGCGGCTCTCCGAGGGCCTGACCGCGGCCGGCTTCCCGGTCCGGGTGTCCGCCGGGACCTCCACGTACCCGTTCGACGGGGCCTCCTCGAGCGCGCTGCTCCGCGCCGCCGACCAGGCGCTCTACGCGGCGAAGGCCGGGGGCAAGAACCGAGTGACGTCCTTCCGGGAGGTCGCGAGCCGGGTCGCGGCCGGGGTCTCGCCGGAACGCCGGGAGAGGCCGGACGCTCTGCGGTCCGGGCGCGACGGCGGCTCCGGCGCGATGCTCGCGGACGCCATCGCCGGGCTTCGCGCGATCGAAGCCGAGTCGAGCACCGCGGGCGTCCTCGACCGTCTGTGCAAGACGCTCGTCTTCGTCGTCGGCGCCACGGCATGCTCCGTGTCGCGTGTGGAAGGAGAGCTTCTCGTCGATGTGACCGGGCACGCCCTCCGCGAGGTCTGGCTCGGCGACGGGCAGGCGTACCGGATCGCCGACTTCCCCGCCACCGGCGAGGTGCTCCGAAGCGGGATGCCTCGGACGATCTCGTTCGCCGATCCGGACGTCGATCCCGCAGAGGCGTTCGTGCTCAGGGACCTCGAGATGAACGCGCTGCTCATGGTTCCGATCGTCGTCGGCGGCCGGCCGTGGGGACTGGTCGAGCTCTACGAGATGCGGCTGCGGGCGTTCGAGGACGACGAAGTCGCGGTCGCCCGCTTCCTCGTGCACCAGGCCGAACGCAGGATCGAGGCTGCCGCTGACGAGTGGGACTCGCCGCGGGCGTCCCGCATCTACGAGCTGCCGTCCGACGCCCGCGCCCGGCGCGTCAGGTAGGCGCAGCGCCGCGGATCGCCGGGAAGGGGGGAGGGGCCGACCCTCGCGACGACGTACTCGTGGCCCTCGACCTCGACCATGCCACCCGGACGGGCGTCGGGGAGGTCGTGCTCGACGAGGCGGTACGTGGGGCCGGGGACGAACGCGAGCTCGATGCTCTCGGCCCGGGTCTCGAGCCCGGGGCCGCTCGCCGCGCGCTCGGCGAGCTCGGCCTCGAGCGCTGCGAGCCGTTCCTCGCGGGCGGCGACGTCGCGCTCGCGGCGCTCGATGGCAGCGCGCTTGAGCTCCACCGCGCCGAGCTCCTCGCGGCGGCGCGCGATCTCGGCCTCCGCTGCGGCCACCTTCGCCTCGCGCTCCGTCAGCTCGCGGAGGAAGTCGGTGAGCTCGTTCTCGCGCGCCTCGAGGTCGCTGCGCCCGAGGCGGAGCATGCGCTCGACCGAGGCCCGCGAGTCGCGCAGGAGCTCCTCGCGGCGCTCGAGGTCGGCGATCGAGGCGTCGAAGCGAGCGGCGGTCTCGTCGAGCTCGCGGCGTCGCTCGGCGAGGATCGCCTCGAGCCGCTCCTCCGGCGTCGGTCCCGGGGACAGCACGCGCCGGACGAGCCTCCCCAGCCCGTCGTCGCCCGCGTGCCGGCTGCTCGGGTTCACGTCGCTCATCTCGACACAGGGTATGCCGGCGAACCGACCCTAAGCCGTCGAGTTCGGAGCGGTTCGCCGGCGACCAGTCTCTTCTCCGGCGCTCTCGCGTCTCCTGCGCGCCTGCGCCGACGGAGGGTAAAGGGGGCGGGCGTCGAAGCCGATAAGCCTCCCATGGACGCCAACGGCGCAAGGCTCCTCGCGGCGCGGATTCGCGCAGGCGTCGCGGTGGGCTCGAGGATCGAGCTCGTCGGAGCTCCCGGGGACGGCTCGGGACTCGCGCCGGGCGACCGCGGTGTCGTCGACCAGATCGACGAGCGCGGCTTCGTGTTCGTGAGCTGGGACCGCGGCTTCGCCTCCGAGATCGACCCCGAGTCGACGCCGATCCAGCCGCTCGCCGCGTAGCGGGCTCCTCCGCGAGCGCTCGAGCAGCCCTTTGAGCGCGTGCCCACGGCGCGCTTCCCGTTGCCTACCGGCCGGAGCGAACGCCGAAGTCGGCGGTGACCGCGATCGCCTCCGCGCCCCCGAACGCGCGCGGCGCGACGGGCGCGTAGAGCGCGCCGATGCCCACGTCGCGCCAGGCCGGAGAGAGGACGATCTCGCGGTGGGGGGGCGAGTCGAGCCAGGCCGTGACGATCGTGAGCGCCTCCGTCTGCCTGCTCGGGCTCGCCAGGAGCGCCTCGCCGACCGACCACGACCGCCAGCCGCGGCTCGTGTAGTAGCGCTTGATCCGCTCGCTGAAGGCCGTCCCGTCGGCCGACTCGTGCCCGAAGAAGCCGACGTCGAGCATCGCCTTCGTATGACTGCGGGCGGCCGTGCGGAGGCTCGGCGCCTGCCGGAGCGGTCGAAGGCCACGCTCCGCGCGGGCACGATTGATCTCGCGCACGACGGCTGCCTCGAGCGACTGGAGACGCAGCGTTCTCGTGTCCGGCGTGGCAGTCGCAGCCGAGCCGGGCGCCTGGACGGCCACGGCCGCGGCGAGCATGAGGAGAGCGAGGATTCGCATCGCTGCCTTCCGCATCGGTCGCGGAGGCGCGGTGTTCTTCCCTCGAACGAGGGACGCAGCGGGCGAGCGCTACCGAGACTTCGGCCCGCGTGCGGGCTTGGCGGCGGCCCTCGGCTTCGCAGCGGCGTTCTTCGTGGGCACCTGCTTCGCGACGGGCTTCGTCGCCGCGCGGGGGCGCTGGGCCTGCTCGGGCTTCGCCGGACGGCCGGCTGGGCGCGATCCCGTCGCCTTCTCGACCGGCGACTTCGCCTTCGCGGTCGCGCTCTGGGAGGCGCCCTTGCCCTGCGAGCGGGTCGGCGTGGAGCCCTTCGAGCCCACGCGTGTCGCCTGTCCGTCGGCGGCACGAGCCTTCGCCTGAGCGCTCTTCGTCGTCCCCGGCGCGCTCGCCTTGCCCCGCGCGACGCCGTTCCCGGGCACGACCACACCGCGAGGCGCCGTCTGTCCGATGCGCTCTCCCTTGACGATGGCCGCAGCCGGCCTCGCCGAGGGCGGGAGCGCCCCGCTCTCCGACGCCGCCGGGACGGCGATGCTCGTCGCGACCGTCGCGGCCGTGACGACGGCGGCGGCCTTGAGCGCCACGCCGCCGGCAACGACTCCGCCTCCGGTCGCAGTCGCGACGCCGAGGCCGGCGCCTGTGCCCGTCGCGGCGGCGGCCGGGAGCGTGGCCGCCATGGCCGTTCCCTCGAGGCCCTTGGCGAACGAGAGCGAGAGCGGCACCGGAAGGAGCGCGAGCCCCTTCAGCACGCTGCGATGCCTCCTCTGGGCGCTCGCGAAGTGGGCGCAGTCGGGGCACTCGGCGATGTGCTCTCGAAGGCGGCGGCGCTCCTTGCGGCCGAGCCGACCGTCCGCTGCGCGCGAGATCGCGAGCTGCGCCTCGGTGCACGTGAGCTGGTGCTCGAGCTCCTCCGCGAGGGAGCGCCGCGCGCGGAAGAGGAGCGTCTCGAGCGCGCCGGTCGTGACTCCGAGGATGCCGGCTACCTCCGCGTAGGAGCGCCCCTCGAACTCGCGCAGCACGATCGCCTGGCGCTGCTGCGGCGGGATCTTCGAGAGCGCCGACAGGAGCTCGCCGACCGTCGGGCCTTCGTCGTCCGCGACCTCCGCGCCGGCCGTCCGCTCGTCGAGCTCGACGACGCGCGGGCGCGCCTGCTCCTGGCGGAAGCGCTGCTTGATGGCGTTGCTCGCGATGGTCAGGAGCCAGTTCGCCGGCTTGCGCGGGCGGACGCCCTGCTCGAGCGACCGGTACGCGTTCAGGAAGGTCGTCTGGGTGACGTCCTCCGCGTCCGCGTGGTTGCCGAGGACGGCGAACGCGTAGCGGTAGACCTCTCTGCCGTGGCGCCGGTAGAGGTCGTCGATCGCGTCCGAGGCCAGGTGGCCGGATTCGGTGACGGCCATCACCTCAACGGTCGTCCACGAGCGCGACGGCCGCAACCCACCTCACAAAGTCTTAACACGCGAGCGCGCAAGGATCCGGCGCGCGGCGCATCTTCCCCTGTGTCGGGACGCCAACCCTCCCAGGACAGGACGTGCACATGACGAGACTCGTGATCATCGCCAGCGTTTTCGCCCTCGCCGTGCCGGCGGCCTTTGCGGCCCCGCCGAGCGGCCAGGGGAACGCGGCGCCCACTCCGGCCCAGCTGTGCGCGGAGCAGCTGAAGACGATGGGCGCACAGGGGTTCCAGTCCACGTACGCGCCGAACGGTTCTGCCTCGAGCGCCATGGGCAAGTGCATCTCGCGGCAGGCGCAGGCAGCGTCCGCTGACGCCGACAACGCCGCGAAGAAGTGCAAGGCCGAGCGCGCGGATGCCGGCTTTGCGGCAGCGCATGGCGGCAAGTCGTTCGAGGAGTACTACGGTACGAACAAGAACAAGCGCAACGCGTTCGGCAAGTGCGTGTCGGCGCTCGCGAAGCAGCAGGCGGAGGAGCGTCAGGATCAGACGCTCAACGCGGCCAAGAAGTGCAAGGCGGAGCGCGCGTCGATCGGCGAGACCGCTTTCGCGAACAAGTACGGCACGAACAAGAACAAGCGGAACGCGTTCGGCAAGTGCGTGTCCAAGCTCGCCAAGGAGCAGAACGGCTAGCCGGACGCATCAGCGACCGCACACCGGAGGCGGCACCGGGTGCGGCGGTAGGGGGAAGAGACGAAGGAGGTCGAGAGGCCTCCTTCGTCTTGCAGGGGGCTCCACCTGGCAGTTCGCTTCAGCGGACTGCCTGCCTTTCGCGCTACGGCGCGAGCGGCTCCCAGCGCGGGAGGGTCAGCTTGAGCGTCGTCGGCCCGCCGGGCCGGCTCTCGACCTCGAACGTGCCGCCGACCATCCGGACGCGCTCGGCGATGCCGACGAGCCCGAGACGGCCTCGCTGGGCGGCCTTCGCGAGCGCGCGCTCGACCTCGAATCCGACCCCGTCGTCGACGATCTGGAGCTCGATCGCGCTGCGCCGGGCCCGGACGCGCACCGACACCGCCGTCGCACCCGCATGCTCGCGCACGTTCGCGAGCGCCTCCTGGATCGCGCGGAAGACCGTGATGCGCTGCGCGGACGAGAGCGAGTCGGGGTCGCCGCGGATCTCGAGCTCCGCCCGGATCCCGCTCCGCTCCGAGAACGCGTCCACCTCGCGGTGGAGGATCTCTCCGAGCGGCCGGCTGACGACGCTCCTCGTCTCGAGCGAGTGCGCGATCTCGCGCAGCTGGCGATCGAGCTCGACCAGTCGCGCCGTGAGGTCGTCGAAGCGGCCGTGCGCCTGCTCGCGGTGGCTCTCGAGGACGAACGGGTAGACCTGCTCCTGGAGGAGCTTCACGTCCGCCGCCAGGGCCAGGACGTCCTGGATGGGCCCATCGTGGAGGTCGAAGCCGAGGCGCATGAGGCGGCGCTCGGACGAGGCGAGGAGCGTCTGCTCCCGGGAGGTCGAGTGGTCGAGCAGCTGCTCGCGCTCCACGATCGAGCCCAGCGAGGCGGCCGCCTCGGCGAGGTACGAGTCCGCCACCGCCTGCTCGAGCGAGCCGACCCGGCCGACGATCGCGGCGTATGCCTCCCCGAACCGGAGGACGGGCGCCGAGCGGAGCTGCGAGCCGCCGAGGAGGGAGAGCCGCGAGCGCTGGCGCAGGGTCGCCTTCGCCTCGGCCCGAACACGCCGGCTCGGGCGGTCGGCGGTCCCGAGGCTGAGGATGCACTCGACACCACTGCGCTCGCGTCTCCAGAGCGTGGCGTCGGCGAGCACGCCGAGCCCGAGGAGCGTGCCGAGCACGATCTCGACCGCGACGAGCGGCGGGAGCTCGTGGAGCCTCGGGCTGCGCGCGATCTCTCGGAAGAGGGCGAAGCGCGCGGCGGAGAGGGGGAGGGCGGAGGCCTCGGCGACCGCGGCGGCCGCGCCCCGGAGGTCGGCGTCGTCCAGCTCCAGCGCTGCCCCGAGCTCGACGATGGCCGAAGCCGCGTACCAGACCGAGGCGAGCCCGTCGCCGATGTCGGCCGCCCCGTAGCCCGCGTGCACGCGCCGGGCCTCGCCGAGGACGGTCTCCAGCACGGGACGGAACTCCTCGGCGCAGCCCTCGAGGAAGTAGGCGTGGAGCCGCTCGAGGCGCTCCTCCGACTCGCGCGGGAGCGCCCGGGCGCGGTCGCCGGCCCGCGGAAGCGGGATCGGCGTCCCGGCTTCGAAGTTGCCTCTCGCTTCAGCCATCGAGGTCTCGACCCCTCATCGTCGTCGATTCCGTCCGGATCGCAACTCTCCTGCCGGTGCTCGTGGCGGTCACGCGCTCGACCTCCCAGGCTACGCGGACGACGGCGTCCGTGTCGATGCCTCGGACAGGAGGCGCTCGACGTCGAGGAGGAGCTCCTCGGTCTCGTTCCAGCGGTCGAAGACGCGCACTCCGGCGGGGCTCTTGCCGCCCGCGTCGGCAGCGATCACGATCGGCACCTCGGGCCGGCGTGCCCGGGCGGCGTTCGCTGTCCGGAGGGCGTCCGCGACGGCGTCCGCGCCGTCCAGGATCGCGAGGTCCACGGCCGCGGTCACGATCGCGTCCGGGAGGCGCTCGGGAGCGGCGAGCTCCTCGACCTCGAACTCCCGCCCGCCGAGCAGGAAGCGCGCCAGCCGGACGAACCTCGGGTCGCGGCTCGCCACGAGCACGCGGGCTCTCGGCTCGAGGTCGTCGTCGTCGGCTCCGACGGACAGCTCGCCCCGTGGGTCGACCGCGCTCTTCGAGGCCCAGGCGACGCGATCCCCGACCTCGAGGCCGCGGCGGCGGCACTCGCCGGCGGCGAGCTCGACGACCTCGCGAGCTCCCCTGCACGAGACGGTGCGCCACGGCCCGATCTCGTGCTCGATCTTGATGACGACCTGGTCGGCGTCGAGGAAGACCGCATCGATCGGGAAGCGCATGAAGGCCGTGTGGATGCTCCAACCCGGGCGCAGCACCATGCCCTCGCCCTGCCGGAGGTACTTCCGGCCGAGGAGCCCGCGCATCCGGCGATGGGCGCGGTCGGCGACGACGACCCTCTCGCAGACGATCCGGCCGTCCTCCCGGCGGAGCGTCAGTGTGGCCACGGCAGGCCTAGGCCAGGGCGTCGATGATGTTGATGATCATCGGCGTCAGGATGACGATGAAGAGCGCCGGGAAGATGAAGAAGATGAGCGGGAAGAGCATCTTGACCGGCATCTTCTGCGCCCGCTCCTCGGCCAGTGCGCGGCGGCGCTTGCGCATCTCGACGGAGAGGTTCCGCATCGTCGTCCCGATCGACACGCCCAGGCGCTCGCCCTGCGTGATCGCGCGGACGAAGATGCGCATGTTGGGGGCGTCCGCACGACGTCCGAGGCTCTCGATCGCCTGACCGACGCTGAGGCCCATCCGCTGCTCCTGCAGCGTGAGCCTGAGCTCCTGCCCGAGCGGGTCGGACATCGAGTCCGAGGCCACGCGCATCGACGCGAGGATGCCGAGCCCGGCCTCGATCGTGACGACGAGGAGGTCGATCATGTCCGGGAGCTGCTTGTCAATCTTCTCGAACCGCTGGCGCTTCTTGAGGTCGATGTAGTAGAGGGGCGCGAACCAGCCGCCTGCGCCGGCCGCGAGCGCGCCGGCGACGGCGAGCACGAGCGACCCGCCCATCGCGGGGATCAGCCAGAGGACGAGCAGGGAGAACGCGATCGCGCAGAGCAGCTGGTAGCCGAGGATCTTCCGCGGCGTCGTGCCGTACATCCCCGCCGAGACGAGCTTCTCGCGGATGCGCGCCTCGCTGAAGCGGTCGGTTCGTCGAGCCGCGAAGTTCCCGAGCCGGCCGGCGAGCGAGTCGAGCGGCCTGCGTGACGGCGACTCCGCCTCCGAGCCGCCCGTCGCCTCGGCGACGTACCCGTAGGTCTGGATCTGGTCGAGCGTCCCCGACGAGCCCGACGCCTTCCCGAGGTTGACGACGAGGATGGCGATCCCTGCTCCGAGGAGCAGGACGCCCGCGACTGCGATCAGCCCGATGCCCATCAGACGTCCAGCTCCGCCATCTTCTTGATGATGAACGAGCCGATGAGCACCATGATCGCCGCGACGACGAGGGCGATCTTCCCGGCGATGGTGCTCAGCAGCGGATCGAGGTAGTCACCACCGCTGAATGCGAGCGTGAGGAAGACGAAGATGGGCAGGCCCGTGAGGATCCAGCGCGAGATTCGCGTCTGAGCCGTGAGCACCTGCACGAGCCGTCGGAGCTCCATGCGGCCCCGGATCACCTCGGCGACGCGGTCGAGGACCTCCGCCGTGTTCCCACCCGCCTCGCGCTGGAGCCGCATGACGAGCGCGATCTGCTCGGCGTCGTAGCTCTGCATCCTGCGCGCCATGACCATGAGCGCGTCGTCGAGCGGGACGCCGAGCTGCTCGTCCTGGACGACCCGCCTGAACTCCGAGCGGGAGGGCTCGTCCGCGCTGTCCACCATGACGCTGAGCGCGCCCATCGTCGAGTGGCCCGTGCGCATCGCGCCGGCGAGCACGTCGAGGTTGTCGGGAAGCTGCTCGGCGAACGCCTCGCGCCGTTTGCGGACGCGCCGGGAGACGATCCAGCGGGTGACGAACGGCGCGGCGAGCCCGATGAGCAGCCAGGCCAGGTTCTGCATGACCACGGCCATGACCAGCGACGCGGCGATGCCGCCCACGATCGTCCAGCCGGCGATCGCGAGGGGGGAGAGGCGGAAGCCGCCGAGCTCCACGTCGGACTCGAACCGCTGCCACCAGCGCTGCCCGCCCACGGTCTTCTGCGCCGTGTCCGCGAGCATCGCCGCGACCTCGGCGCGCCGGAGGCGCGACTCCTCCTCGGTCGGGACGGTCACGTACTGCGCCATGCGGCGCCGCAGCGAGCGCTTCCGGACGTCGAGCGCGGTGAGGATCGCAAACGTGATGAGCGCGAGGATCGCGACGACGACGAAGATCATGAGCCACGGCGACGTGATCGTCTGGTCGATCCAGCTCTGCTCGAACGTCCCGCGCGGTGAGAGGTCGAGGGCGGGCGTCGTGTAGGTCGCGCTGGCGGGCGCGTAGCCGGCGACCTTCATGACGACGGCAGCCTCGCGCTCGGGCGGGAGCAGCGAGCGGTAGGTCACCTCGTACTCGTTCGAGAGCCGTTGCCCGATCGCCTGGAAGATCGGCTGCAACTCCTCCGGGGTCGCGGTCTCGACGTACGTCCCGTCGGTGCGGTTGGCGAGGCTCTTGAGTGTCTCGGGGTCGTACTGGGGAGAGCTCAGGCCGACGGAGATCACCCGGACGCCCGCCTCCTCGGCGGCCGTCAGCGCGTCGGCGCGGGACGCGTCGCTCCCGACGTCGGTTCCGTCCGAGAGGAGCACGACGGTCGTCCGCTCGAGCCCCTCGGCCTTCGCCATGTCCGAGACGTCGATGAGGGCGTCGTAGATATGGGTGCCGACTGCCGTCGCGGGCGCTTGTGCGACGGACTCCTCGAGCTGCTGCCCGTCGGTCGTGAAGTCCGTCAGGACCGTCTCCGCGGGCCCGAAGGCCACGATCGCCACCGGCAGGTCGTCCTTCCGCTCGGCCAGGAAGGCCCGCGCGGCGGCCATCGCGTTCTCGATCGGCTCGCCCTTCATGCTGTCCGACGCGTCGATGAGGAGGACGGCGCCGCTGCTCGAGCCGCCCGGCGGCGTCACCGCGAGCGCCGCGACGGGGCCGCCGTTCTCCGTCACCTCGACCTTGTCGACGGTCAGCGCCTGCGTCTTGGGCAGGGCGAGGAGGTACGCGCGGTCGGGAAAGCCGCTCGACGGCGACTCCGTGAGCGTCGGGCTCGCGCTCTGCCCGAGCGCGAGCGCAGGAAGGGTCAGGGCCGCGAGCAACGCGCCCGCAGCCGCGATGCGCGCGCCGAGCTTCACGCCGTCGCGCCCCTGCGCTCGTCGAGCGACGAGACGCGCTCGCCGAACATGCTCTGCGGCAGCTCGATCCCGCGCTTCTTGAACTTCTCGAGGAAGACGGGCCGCAGGCCGGTCGCCCGCAGCGCGCCCGTGATCGTCCGGTCGGGCGCGACCGAGTCGATCTGGAACTCGAAGATGTCCTGGAGCTGGATGACGTCCGACTCCATGCGGAGCACCTCGGTCACCTGCACGACACGGCGGGAGCCGTCCTCGAGCCGGTCGATGTGGACGAGGAGGTCGAGCGCGGCCGAGATGTGCTGACGGATCGCGCGCAGCGGGAGGTCGTAGCCGGCCATCATCACCATCGTCTCGATGCGGTGCAGGCCGTCGCGCGGGGAGTTCGAGTGCACGGTGGAGAGCGAGCCGTCGTGGCCCGTGTTCATCGCCTGGAGCATGTCCAGGGCCTCGGCTCCGCGCACCTCGCCGACGATGATTCGGTCGGGGCGCATGCGCAGCGAGTTCCGGACGAGCTCGCGGATCGGGATGTGCCCCTCGCCCTCGATGTTCGGCGGGCGCGCCTCGAGCCGGAGCACGTGCCGCTGGTGGAGCTGAAGCTCCGCGGCGTCCTCGATCGTCACGATGCGCTCGTTGTTCGGGATCGCGGCGGAGAGCGCGTTCAAGAGCGTCGTCTTCCCCGAGCCCGTGCCGCCCGAGATCAGCATGTTGAGCTGCGCCTCGATGCAGCGCGTGAGGAAGTCGACCGCCTCGGCGGAGAGCGAGCCGATGTTCACCATGTCCTCGAGCGAGAGGCGCCGCCGGCTGAACTTCCGGATCGTCAGGAGCGGTCCGGAGAGCGAGAGCGGCGCGATGATCGCGTTCACGCGGCTACCGTCGGGAAGACGCGCGTCCACCATCGGCGACGATTCGTCGATGCGGCGCCCGACCTGGGAGACGATCTTGTTGATGATGCGGCGCAGGTGGGACTCGTCCGTGAAGCGGACGGTCGTCTCGTAGAGCTTGCCTCCGCGCTCGATCCACACGTCGTCCGGGCCGTTGACCATCACCTCGGTGATCGAGTCGTCCGCCAGCAGGCGCTCGAGCGGCCCGTAGCCGAGGATGTCGTCGAGGATCTCGGAGGTCAGGCGCTCGCGATCCTCACGAGCCAGGCCCGCCTCGTCGTTGAGATGGCGCCGGATGTCCGCCGTCACGCGGTCGCGGAGCTCGGTCGGGTCGACGGCGATGTTGAAGAGCTGGGGCCCGAGCTCCGAGATCACCGTCATGTGGATGCGGTTCTTGAGCTCGGCGAAGGGCTCCTGTTCTCCGCCGGGGCCGCGCTGCGCGCTGATTCGCTCGTGGAGTTCCATCCGTTAGCCCTTTCGTCCGAATCGCTTCTTCTTCGGGACGCCGCTCTCGACTGCGACTGCGACCGGCGCGCGCTCGTCGGCCGTGACGTCCTCTCCGAGGAGCAGGTCCGCCAGCCGGCCGAACGCCTCCGCCGGCTCCGACTGGGGGCGGGCGACGACGATCGGGATGCCCTCGTTCACCGTCCGCGGGATCTCGCGGTCCGAGGGGATGAAGACGTCAGGCGTGCGGCCGAGGACGGCCTCGACGTCCGACTGGCTGATGCCGACCCGGCTGTGCGCGCGGTTCAGCAGGAGGAAGACGTGCTCGGGGTCGTACTTCATGAGCTCGAGCGTCTCGAGCCCGAGCTTCGTGTTCTTGAGCGAGAGCGAGTCGAGCATCCCGACCATGACGATCTCGGTCGAGTTGTCAATCGACGTGATGACCTCGGCGGTGAAGCCGGGGGGAGTGTCCACGACGACCCAGTCGAAGTTCGCCCGCAGGATCGCGTAGATCTCGCGGAGGAGCTCGGCGCCGACCGCGCTCGCCTGGTCGGGCCGCCGGGGCGCGATCAGCGTGTGCACGCCCGAGGAGTGCAGGGCGAGGAACGCCTGGAGCTTGTCCCAGTCGAGCGCGCCCGGGGACTGGGCGAGGTCGTACACCGTCCGCTCGGGCGGGAGCCCGAGGCAGAGGGCCACGTCTCCGAACTGCAGGTCGAGGTCGATGAGGGCGACGCTCTGTCCCCGCTGGGCGAGGCTCACCGAGAGGTTGGTGGAGGTGAGCGTCTTGCCGGTGCCGCCCTTCGGTCCGAGGATGCACACGAGCCGCGAGTTCTCGGGTGAGACGGGGCTCTCGGCTCCCTGCTTGCGAACCATGAGCTTGTGAACCTCGAAGTGGATCTGCTCCGGGGTCGCGGGGAGCATCACGATGTCGTCTGCGCCGGCCTCGAACGCGCGCTTGAGGAAGCCGTTCGGCGACCCGTGCCCGAGCACCATCACGCTCAGGTCGGGGTTCTGCCGGGACACTGCGTCCAGGAGCAAGAGCGCGCGGTCCGAGTAGCCGGCACAGGCGACGAGCAACAGGTCGGCGATGCCGTGCCGGAGCCAGTTCAGCGCGTCTTCGCCGCTCGTGACGACGTCGACGACGTTGAACTCCTCGCCCGAAGGCAGCGAGTCCCGGACGCTCTCGGCGTCGACTCCGGGCTCGACTGCGAGCAGGGCTTTGACCGGGCGGCTCGGCATCGCT
>CAZODN010000047.1:0-19060 GCA_964578545.1 uncultured Gaiellales bacterium | reverse complement strand
CCCGAGATGACCGCGGCGACGCCGAGCGCCCAGAGCGACCAGACGCCCGCGTGCCGTCGAAGCCGTCGCTGCGCGAAGTACTCCTCGCCGGCCTCGCGGTAGGTGACGGCACCGATCGTTCGTTGCTGCTCCACAGCCTCCCTCCTGCTCGACCGTCTGTGACGAGGGGACGATCCTACGGTGGCGGCTCGGACGGATCAACCCGCTCGGACGGTCAGATCGAAGCTCGCATTTTCGATGGAAATCGTGTAACGGCGCCCTTGAAGGCCACGGCCGGAATGTCGTAGAGTCCCCCTGCGCCGAGCACGGGGCGCCGGTAGGACGAAGCCCCCCGAGGAGCACTACGCGGAAGCGGAAGGTTCGTCGGGAAGGTGGACGAAAGCGTTCCCGGCTCGGCGAATCTGTGGGCTGGGCCTTCGGGCCCGGCCCCTTTTCTTTCCCGGCGCGTATTCGAGTACACGCTTACTTCCGCAGTTCGACTCTGCGCGTAAAGAAAAGATCGCAAATTGCGATGAGTTCGCTCCAGGCGACCTTGACGTCCCTGCAGGGCCCGCCTAGTGTCCTGCTTGCACCGAGTACGGAGCGGCCGAGGTTGATGGCTCTCCGACAGGCAGCCGCTTCGGCGGCGGTCGGTCGGAAGGCCGGACGAAGTCGCCACCGGCTCGGTGCTTTGTTGTGGGGTCAGGTCTTGCATTCGCGCACCGTCCGCGCAGGAATGCAAGACCTGACCCCACAGGAGCTCCAGCCCGTCCGCGCCGCTCAGCCGGTTCGTCTTCGCCACACCCACGCCTCGTGGAACGCGCGAGCCGGGTGCGCACGAGACGCCTCGCCGGCGTTGTTCGCAATTTCCGTCGAATTTCGTCCAGCCGGTGCTTGACCGGTGACGATCCGGGTCATAGAGTCCCTCCTGCACCGAGCACGGAGCGTCTGAGGTTGATGGCCCTCCGATCGGCGGTCGCTTCGGCGGCGGTCAGTCGGGAGGCCGGACGAGGTCGCCACCGGCTCGGTGCATTTCTTTCGGTCAGGTCTTGCATTCGTGCACGGACAGTGCACGAATGCAAGACCTGACCCCCTATCCTCACGCCCGTGCGCCGCCTCCTCGCCCTCGTCAGCTCGATCGTGTTCGTGGACGCGATGCTGTTCACGGCACTGACGCCCTTGGTTCCGGGGTACGTGGACGAGTTCGACCTGTCGAAGACCGGTGCCGGGCTCCTCGTCGGGTCCTTCGGGGCGGGATCGATCCTGGGAGGCATCCCGGGCGGGATCGCCGCCGCACGCTGGGGGCCGAAGCGAGCCGTGGTCGGCGGGCTCCTACTGCTCGGAATCGCGAGCTTCGCATTCGCCGCGGCCGACACCGCCCTCGCGCTCGGCGCCGCACGCTTCGTCCAGGGCGTTGCGAGCACGGCGACGTGGGCCGGCGCGCTCGGATGGGTCGCCGCCGCATCGACGACCGGGAAGCGCGGTGAGGTGATCGGGACGGCGTTCGGCGCCGCCGTGTTCGGGTCCGTGCTCGGGCCGGTGTTCGGCGGGCTCGCCGACGTCGTGGGCATCAGGGACTCCTTCGCCGCGGTCGGCGTCGTCGCGCTCGGCTTCGCGGCGGTCGCAGGGAGCTACCCTGCGTCCTCGCCGGAGCCGATGCGGAGGGAGGGAGTCGCACGCGCTCTCCGGGACTCGCGCTTCGTCGGCGGGCTCTGGCTCAACACGCTCCCGGCGATCCTCTTCGGGATGCTGGCGGTCCTCGCGCCGCTCGCGCTGGACGAGGCGGGATGGGGCGTCCTCGCGATCGCCGCGGCGTACTTCGCCGCCGGGCTCGTCGAGGCCGTCATCAACCCGCTCCTCGGACGCGCGACGGACCGCGTCGGGCGCCTCCTGCCGATCCGGGCGGCGCTGGCAGCATCGCTCGTCGTCGCGACACTCCTGGCAGCCGCATCCGCGCCGCTCGCCATCGCGCTGCTCGTCACGCTCGCCGCGATCAGCTACGGGAGCCTGTACACCCCAGCGATGGCGCTTGCCTCGCACCGTGCAGACGTGGCCGGCCTGGCCCAGGGAGTCGCGTTCGGGATCGTCAACACCGCCTGGGCCATCGGTCAGCTCACGGGACCGGCGGTCGGCGGAGCGCTTGCAGACTCGCTCGGCTACCCGGCGCCGTATCTTCTCGGAGCCGTGCTCTGCGCAATCACACTCGCTGCCACCTGGCCGGCGGCCTCCCTGAGAGCGAGACCCCGTGCAGCGTGAGGACTGGGATCGGCGGTACGCGGAGGTCGAGAGCCTCTGGGCCGCGAAGCCGAACCGATTCCTCGTCGCCGAGGTCTCGACCCTGCCTCCCGGACGGGCGCTCGACCTTGCGTGCGGAGAAGGGCAGAACGCGATCTGGCTCGCGTCGCTCGGCTGGACGGTGACGGGCGTCGACTTCTCGTCGGTCGCCGTCGAGAAGGCGCGCGCTCGCGCCGCGAGGGAGAGCGTCGAGATCGAGTTCCTGTGCCGCGATCTCCTCGACTTCGAGCCGGAGGCGGCGGCGTTCGACCTCGTGATCGTCTTCTACATCCACATCCCCGCCTCCGACCGGCGCCTCGTCCTCGAGCGCGCGGCGTCGGCCGTCGCGCCGGGTGGCACGTTCCTCCTCGTCGGGCACGACCTCGCGAACCTCGAGGAGGGCGTCGGGGGGCCGCGCGACCCGGACCTCCTCTTCACGCCGGACGACATCGCCGCGGAGCTCCCGGGGCTCGAGATCGAGAAGGCGGAGCGGGTGCATCGCGACGTCGACGGCGAGGAGCGGCCGGCGATCGACGCGCTCGTGCGCGCCCGCCGAGCTCCCTAGGCCGCGCGGCGCGCTCTGGCCAGGATGGGCGGGAAGCGCTCGAGAGCCCAGTGCGCGTCGAGCGGGTCGAGCCGGTAGTCGCGCCCGTTGACGAGCGCGTAGTCGCCGCGTCGCGGGTCCATGGGGAGCCTCGACTCGACGGGGTACCAGCGGTTGTGTCTGTCGATGAGGTCGTTCACCTCGTCGAAGACCTGGGCGCGAACGACCTCGAGCCACCGGAGCTCGAATTCCACCGGGTCGTCGCACTCGAGGGCGAGCGCGTGCCAGGCCTCCCGGAGTCGAGCCTCGTGCGCCTCCGTTGCCCGCTCGATCTCGCGGAGGCGGAGCATGTACGGCAGCGGCCCCCGCGTCGCGACGAGGTAGGCGTCCGCGCTCGGGCGGAAGAGACGGGCCCGCACCGGGAGCGGCCTGCCGCGGAGCTCCAGCGAGCGCAGGTCCTCCTCCAGCCCCTCGCGGTCGCGGCGCTGCCTGGGCGTCTCGGGCAGGACGACGCCCTGACGCAGGATCGCATCGCGCTCCGTGCGCTTCACACCCGCATTAGACCTGCCGCGGAGGGATCGCCGCCACGAGACGCGCGAGCCACGAGCGTGCGGGCGGCCCGTCGCTGGCGAGCGCCGAAGGATCGTGAGCGATCGTTGGCTCTGGCTCCGGCTCCGGCTCCGGCTCGCGCACCTGCATCAGCTCCTGCACGCCGCGGCGCCGCTCGAGGCGCTCGAAGTCGCCGCGGATCGCTGCCCGCATCTCGTCGAGTTGGCTCTCCTCGCGCACGGCGGGTGTTTCACGCCGCGGGCGCCGAGTCCTGCCGAGGGGTCAGCTCGGGGCCGCGAACGCGGCCGTCCAGAGGACGGCCTCGCCGGGGCCGAGAATGCCCTGGGCGCGAGCCGGGGCGATCCCGAGCTCGCGGTAGCGCGGGCTCAGCAGGTTCGCGCGATGCGGGGGAGACTCGAGCCAGGCCTCTACCACCTCGCGCGCGCTCACGCGTCCGTACGGCCCCGCGAAGAGGTTCTCGCCGAAGAGGGCGAAGCGGTAGCCGGTGGCCCGAACGTGCGCAGCCAGGTCGGTTCCGCAGGGCGTGTGCGAGAAGTCGCCGCACTCCGCGACGGCGTGGCCCTTCAGGGCGGCGGCGCGGGTGAGCGCGCGCCGCGGCGTGAGCCCGGAGCGGCCGCTCCGCGCCCGCGCCCAGTTCACGAGGCAGCGGATCGCCCGCGCCTTCTGCGCCCTCGAGACCCGCGCGTCGCTCTCGCCCGCGCACGTCCCCGCGGGAGCGAGGTACGAGGCCCACACGCGTCCTGCGCCGTCCGCTCGCCCGGCGAGGAGAGCGACGAAGACGGACGCGACGACGCACGCGCCCGCGAGCACGCGGAGGAACGCCGGGGCTGCCACAGACGCCATTGCCCGTACAGTCGGCCGATTGTCGCTCGGGATCGCTACCCCGAACGGGTGATGGTCGTCTTCCCGCTTCACTGATCCGCCCCCTCGAGACGTTCGCGGGACTCTATCGACTCTGCCGGGCGGTGTGAGCGCCACGTCGCCGCGGCAGCCAGTCCGAGCGCGAGCGTCGGGAGCACGGTGAGCGCGCGATAGAGCAGGGTCGCAGTGACGGCCTCGGCGTTCGGCGCCCCGAACGCGACAAGCGCGCCGGTGAGCCCGATCTCGACGATGCCGACCCCGCCTGGCGTGAGGGGCAGGACGCCCAGGACGCGCACGAGCGCCCACGCCGCGAAGGCCTCGACGAGCGTGACCTCGGCGCCCGTGATGCCGACGACGCGGAGGCAGACGAGGAGCAGCACGAACACCGTCAGCTGCCCCGCGAGGGTCGAGAGCGTGATCACGTGCCATCGACGCCTGAGGAGGCCGAGCGCCTGCGAGCGGAAGCGCACGAAGCTCTCGCCTCCCCACCCGACGGGACCCTTGCGGACGACCCGGAGGAGCCGGTTCGCGAGCCGGGCCGCGAGGTCGCCGAGGCTCCGTGCCCAGCGCTCCTTCCAAAGGCCGAGCGCGAACCCGGTGACCACGGCGGCGAGGACGAGCGTGCCGACGATCGCGGCCGTCCTCAGCCCCGGATGCCCCTCGCCCGAGGCGGTCAGGAGGGCCAGCGCGACGACGGGCAGAGCGAGGTTGGCGAGCTGGTTCCAGACGCCTGCGATCGCCACCGCGACCCCGACCGAGCGCCGGTCGAAGCCCCATGAGCGGAGCATCGAGAACGAGCCGGCCATGCCGACCGCCGCTCCCGCCGGCGAGACGATCGAGAGCGCGGTCGAGGCCTGCGTGAGCACCATCGCCTGCCGGAAGCGGAGGCCGGGGAGCGCCGACATCCACGGCGGCGCGAACGTCACGAGGTTGAGCGCGACGGCACCCGCGAGCAGAGCCCAGTCCTGCCAGTCGAGCCCGCGGAGCACGTCGAGCACGTCCCGGTAGTCGGCGATCCGCGGCAGGATGAAGGCAAAGACCGCGACGACGACCGCGACGGTCGCCGTCCCGCCGAGCAGCCGCTTGTGCGTCCGGGTCAGCCGTCCCCGAACGGGGGTCGCGCCGTCCGACATCGAGAGGAACCTATCGGGCAGTGGATCTCGAGACCGAAGGAGCTGCCCCGTGAAGACCTCACGCCGCGTCACCGTCACCCCGGCCACCGCGCTCGCGCTCGTCGCGCTCTTCTTCGCCCTCGGAGGATCGGCGTTCGCGCTGGGCGACCGGGCGCAGAGCGCTTTCGCGAACCAGAAGCGCTGCGCGGACGGCGCCGTCCGCGGGATCGCCGTCGTCACCGGGCAGCCGAGCGCCGGCATCGCGAACGTCCCCGACCGCTTCACGTCCGCCGCCTCCTACTTCGCCCGCCGCTTCAACTGCGCCGGCAAGGGGATCCACGTGCGCCGCGTCGAGGCCGGCGTCTTCGAGGTCCGGTTCGTCGGGATCACGGGCGCGTCCGGGGTGGGCAGCGGGACGAGCGACTCGTACGCCAACGTCGAGCGGCCCACGGGAGACACGTTCAGGGTGACGGTTCACCCGGCAGGACGCGACGACCGCGCCGACCTCCCGTTCACGATCGTGGTCATGTAGGCTTCAGGGCAGACGCGGCGCGAGGGCGGTCGAGAGGACCGTGGCGAGCAGGAAGAGCGCCGCCGCGGCCGCGACGAAGAGGAAGGTGACCTCGACCGTCCCGGGCTCGCGCCCGAGCCGCGACCCGAGGTTCGAGTACGCCTTCTCCAGGGCGTCGGCCGTCCGAGCCTCCGAGAACTCGCCGCCCGTCAGCTCTGCGATCCGGGCGAGCGTCAGGGGGTCGGGAGGCACCGGGATCGGCTGATCGTCGCCGCTTCCGGGCGTCACGGGACCGAACCCGAACGAGCCACGCTCGATGACGCCCTCGGGCGTGCCGAGCGCGATCGTGTACACGGGGAACCCGGCCTCCTTCGCGAGCGCGGCTCCCTGGAGCGGCTCGAGGAGACCCCGCGTCTGCGAGCCGTCGGAGAGGAAGAGGATCGAGACGGGGCTTTGCTCCCGGTCATCGCCCTCCGCCTGCGCGAGCGACCGGGTCGGCCGGTCGGGGCTTTGTGCGGTGATCGGGCCGTCCGCGGAAGGTGTGCCCGTGACCCGCCGGCCGAGCTCCACGGCGGTCTGGAGCGCGTCACCGATCGCCGTCCCCCCGTAGAGGAGGAAGCCGTCGATGTTGTCCACCGCCTGTCGCACGAGATCGTGATCGGTGGTAGGAGGCGTCGCGACCTGCGTGTCGCCGGCGAACACGACGAGGGCGACCCGGAGGTCGTCCGGCGCGCGGTCGAGGAAGGTACGGAGCGCATCCTGCGCGGCGCCGAGCCTGGTCGGCTCGACGTCGTCGGCCTGCATCGAGCGCGAGGTGTCGACGACGAGGATCACCGTCGCCTCGTCCTTCACCACCGTCCGGCTGACCTGCGGCCGCGCGAGTGACACGACGAGGGCCGTCACGGCGAGCAGGAGGACGAGCGCGGGCACGTGGCGGAGCCGGGACGGGCGCGACGCGACGCTCGCGAGCACGTCGAGGTTCGTGTAGCGGACGGCGTAGCGCATCCGCCGCCGCTCGGCGAGGAGCCAGGCTCCGACCACGAGCGGGAGGAGGAGCAGGGCGAGCAGGAACCACGGGCTGAGGAAGCTCATCGCGCCGCCGCGCAGATCGCATGCACCTGGACGAAGGCACGCGTGCCTCCAAGCTCCGCGTCGGCGCGGATGCGCACGACCACGCGGTTCCCCTGGACGCTCTGCGTGCCGGACACGCCCGCCACGAGGCTCGCGCCCGGCGGCGTGCGCGTCCCGAAGCCGAACGCGTGCGATGCCCCGACGAGACGCTCGCGCGCGCTGCACGCCTGGGCCGCGATCGACGCCCCGGGCCGCACGCGCACGGTGTTCACGCGTCGCGTGGTCGGCTTGCCGGGCCGGAACGCCGTCGCCGAGGTGGGAACCCGGCCGCCGCCCCCCGTCGCAGGGATGCAGCCGACGAACGGCCTGAACGTCGGCGCCCGCCTGGACGTCCCGGCGTACGCCGCCCTGAAGACGACGGAGCGAGCGGTCGAGACCCCCGGTGTGACGGGACTCCCGAGCAGGCCGAGGAAGGACACGTCGATCGCCCGGTCGGAGAGCCGGGCGTCGAGCCCTCCCGCGACGTGCCCGCGCGGGCACGTGAGCTGCCACTCGGCGGAGGCCCGGTTGGAGCCTCCCGACGCCGGCACCACGACCCACGGGCCGGAGACGGGCACGCACACCATGAGCCCGTCGCACTCGTTCGCGGCGCCGGCCCCCGACCCCGCCCCCAACGCGAGCGCCGCAACCGAGAGCACGACGGCGATCCGGCGCGCGTTCACGGCACCCTCCGGAAGAGGAAAGCGGAGATCGCGGCCGCTGCGAGCACGAGGGCAAGCGAGACCGCGGCGAAGACGTCCGTGACCTCGCGGGAGACCTCCGCGCTCCCGAGCCGCGAGCCGAGCTCCTCGAAGACCGGCCTCAAGCTCTCGACGTCGGGCGTGGTGAAGAGCTCGCCGCCCGTCTCCGCCGAGACCTGCTGGAGGGTCTCCGGGCTCGGAGGGACGCGGATGATCCGGCGGAGCCCGCCCGGGAGCGTCTCCTCGACGACACCGTCGCCGGTGCCTACGAGGACGGAATACACGGGGACGCCTGCCTCCTTGGCGAGCTTCGCGGCCTCGGCCGGCTCGACCCGGCCGCCGTCCCGAGCGCCGTCGGAGAGCACGAGGATCGAGCGCGGAGGCGGAGGCTCGTCCGTCGTGCCCGGCTCCGGCTGGCCCACCTCGAGCGACAGCGCGACAGCGTCCCCGAGCGCCGTCCCCTCGCCCGGGACGAGGGAGTCGAGCGCGGACTCGACGAGCTCGCGGTCTTCCGTCGGAGCGACGCCGACGGCAGCACGGTCGGCGAAGGACACGACGCCGACCCTGTAGGCCTCCGGCACCTCCGCGAGGAACTCCTTCGCCGTCGCGCGCGCCGCGTCGAGCCGCGTCGGCTGGACGTCGGTCGCCTTCATCGAGCGCGAGACGTCGAGCGCGAGGACGATGGTGGCCTCCTCCCGGGGCTCGGTCACGGTGGCGTGCGGCCGCGCGACGCCGACGATCATCGTCGCGAGCGCGACGAGGGAGATGACGACCGGGAGCGCGCGCAGCCGCCCGGGCGTGCGATCGACGAGGTTCGGGAGGAGGTCGGGGTTGCCGAAGCGCGCCTGCGACCGCTGTCGGCGCCGCTCGGACCAGAGGTACGCGCCCGCGAGCACGGGCACGAGCACGAGCCCGGCGAGCGCGACGGGCCAGCCGAAGCTCACCTGCGCCTCCTGCGGAGGAACACGACGAGCTCGCGCAGCCAGTCGCCCGAGGTCGTCAGCACGACGTGACGCGCTCCCGTCGACCGGATGTCCCGTGCGACCTCATCGCGCTCCGCGGACGCGGCCTCGGCGAAGCGCTGGCGCAGGCGGCGGCTGCGCGTGTCCACGCGGAGCTGGCGCCCGGTCTCGGGATCGACGAGCCAGAGCACGCCGACGTCGTCGAGCGCCTGCTCGCGCGGGTCGCGCACCTCGACGGCGAGGACGTCGTGCCGGGCCGCGAGGGTGAGGAGCTGCCGCCGCCAGTCACGGGGCCCGCGGAAGTCGGAGACGACCACGACGAGCGACCTCTGCGTGACGAGGGAGTCGGTGTGCGCGAGCGCAGCGCCGAGCGAGACGACCTCTCCCCGCTCGGGCGCCTCCATGTCGCGCAGTGCCGCGAGGAGGCTCACCAGCCCGACCCGGCCCTGACGCGGCGGGAGCACGTGCGACTCCGCGCCGCCGAAGGTCACGACCCCGAGGCGGTTGCCGCGCCTCGTCGCCAGGTGGCCGAAGGCGACTGCGACGCCCTCGGCGACGTCCGCCTTCCGGCGCTCGGCGGTCCCGAACTGCATCGACGCCGAGACGTCGAGCGCGAGCCAGGTCACGAGGACGCGCTCCGCGAGGTCCACGCGCACGTGCGCCTCGCCGGTGCGCGCGGTGACGTTCCAGTCGATCCGGCGAACGTCGTCACCGAGCGCGTACGGCCGGACGAGCGCGAGCTCCGACCCCGTGCCGAGGACGTTCGAGCGGAAGTCTCCGGCGAGCAGCCCCTCCATCCGCCGGCCGACCGAGACGTCGAGCACGCGCAGGAGCCCCTCGGCCATGGGGCCTGGCCCCGGGCGGGCCGGGGTCGGCCGCGGGAGGAGCTCGCTCGCGGAGGTCACGCCGCGGTCTGGCGTGCGAGGTCGAGCTGGGGCACGGGCACGGCCCCGAGCACCTGGTCGAGGATCGCGTCCGCGCCGACGTCCTCGGCGAGCGCCTGGTACGAGAGCACGAGGCGGTGCCGGAGCGCGTCGCGCGCGAGCGCCTGGAGGTCCTCGACGAGCGCATACTCACGCCCCCGGATCAAGGCGAGGGCTCTCGCGCCTTGCACGAGGCTGATCGGCCCACGAGGGCTCGCGCCGAACGAGACGTACGGCGCGAGGTCGGGGAGACCGTGGGCCGCCGGCTCGCGAGTCGCGGTCGCGATGTCGACCGCGTAGCTCACGAGCGACGGATCGACGTAGACGTCGAAGACCGCCCGCTGCAGCGCCTTGAGCCGCTCGAGCGAGAGCGCCTGCCGGAGCTCCGGCGCGTCGACGAGCTGCCGCTGGACGACGGTCAGCTCCTCGTCGTGGCTCGGGTAGCCGATGACCACCTTCAGCATGAAGCGGTCGATCTGCGCCTCCGGGAGCGGGTAGGTCCCCTCGGACTCGATCGGGTTCTGCGTGGCCATCACGAGGAACGGCTCCGGAACGCGGTACGTCTCGTGCCCGATCGTCACCTGGTGCTCCTGCATCACCTCGAGGAGCGCCGACTGCACCTTCGCCGGAGCACGGTTGATCTCGTCCGCGAGAAGGAAGTTGCAGAAGACCGGGCCGAGCTCGGTGTCGAACGTCCCGTCGCCCGGCCTGTAGATCCTCGTCCCGACGAGGTCCGAGGGCACGAGGTCGGGGGTGAACTGCACGCGGGCGAACGTCCCGCCGAGCACGCCGGCCGTCGTCTTGATCGTCAGCGTCTTCGCCAGGCCGGGGACACCCTCGATGAGGAGGTGCCCCTGCGCGAGGAGGCACACGAGGACGCGCTCGAGCATCGCGTCCTGGCCGGCGATGATCCGGCGGATCTCGAACAGCGCCTGCTCGAGCTCCGCCTTCGCCTCCTCCGGCGTGGGCTGGGACTGGTCGACGGGCTCGACGGTCATGTGCTCTCCCCTCCTGTCGCGGCTCGGAGCTCCATACGTAAGCACGAACGGCTCGGATCTCGGGTAAACGGGCGGTGAAGGCCTACCCGCGCATCACCCCCATCGTGATGGAGCCGACGTAGCCCGGCCCGGACGGAGCGAGCGCGAGCGTCGAGCGCTTGCCGCCGTTCCGGTAGATGCTGTCCCCCGGGTTCCGCGGGCTCCTGCCGGGACGCCGGTCGTACGGGCTCCGCCGGTAGACCCTGTCCGTCAGCGCGTCGGGGAAGTAGAGCTGACCCGTGTGCACGACGTCGCCGCCGAGCGAGACCTGGACGTGGACGTGGACGGTGCGTCCCGGGTACCAGCCCGGGTAGATCGTCCGGAAGGTCGCGATCCCCTTCGCGCCCGTGCGCTGGATCCCGCGCAGGAACGTCCCGTCGTCGCCCTGGACGCCCGAGTACACCCCGGCCGCGTCGCAGTGCCAGACGTCGACGAGCGCGCCGCGGAGCGCACGGCACGTCGAGACGTCGACGACGCCGAGCCGCAGCGTCAGCGGGACGCCCGGCTTCCCTTCGCGGATGTCGCTGCGGACGAGGTGGTTCTCGAGCTGGTACGGCCCTTCCGTCTGCTCCGGGGCGAGGACGCACGTGACGGCGCCCGAGGCGACGCCCCCGGGGCCGGCGCCCGACTCTGCGACCGCCTGCCAGCCGCCGACCGCGGCCGCGCCCGCCAGGAGCCCGCCCAGGCGAGCGAGGCTCGCGCGGCGCGTGAGAGGGGCGTCCTCCATTCGGAGACGGTAGCCGCAGAACGTGAGCGGCGGCTAAGACTTCACTGCCTACGATGGGCCCATGCCCAGCCCCGCGATCGCGACGTACGGCCTCTCGAAGACGTACGCGGGCGGCGTGGAGGCGCTCGTCGACCTCGACCTCACGGTCGAGCGGGGCGAGGTCTTCGGCTACCTCGGCCCCAACGGAGCCGGGAAGAGCACGACCATCCGCCTCTTGCTCGGGCTCATCCTGCCGACCAGAGGCCGCGCGGAGCTCTTCGGCCTCGACGTGCAGGCGAGCAGTGTCTCCTCCCGGCGGGCCGTCGGCTACCTCCCCGGCGACCTCCGGCTGGCGGACCGGCTCACCGGCCGCGAGCAGCTCGCCTCGCTGGCACGCCTTCGCGGCGCCGCGGACGAGGCCTACCGCGACGAGCTGTGCGAGCGCTTCGACGTCGTCCTCGACCGGCCGATCCGGCACCTCTCCCGCGGCAACCGGCAGAAGCTCGGGATCGTCCAGGCGTTCATGCACAGGCCCGAGCTCGTCGTGCTGGACGAGCCCTCGGCCGGCCTCGACCCCCTCCTCCAGACGGAGATGCGACGGCTCCTCCGGAAGACGGCCGCGTCGGGCGCGACGGTCTTCCTCTCCTCCCACTCCCTCGACGAGGTGCAGCACGTCGCCGACCGGGTCGGGATCATCCGAGCCGGGCGCCTCACCGACGTCGACGCCGTGGAGAGCCTCCGCGAGCGCGCCCTGCGACACGTCACCGTGACGTTCGCCGGGCCCGTGGACGCCGAGCCGTTCGGACGGATCGACGGCGTGCGCGTGGTGGAGGTCGAGGGCTCCGTCGTCCGGCTCTCGGCGCCCGAGGCCGCGATGGGCGCGCTCGTCGAGGCGGTCGCACGGCACCGGGTCGCCGACTTCGTCTCGCAGCCCGCCGACCTCGAGGAGATCTTCCTCGAGCTCTACCGCGAGGCGGCGAATGGCAGCTGAGGTCTTCCGCCGCGGCGTCGCCGACCACCGCCGCGCCCTGCTCGCGTGGTGTGCCGGCATCGCCGCGTACGTCGCGCTGGTCGCGGCCATCTTCCCGTCCGTCGAGAGCTCGCCCGAGTTCGACCGGCTCGTCGAGAGCTACCCGGAGGCGCTGAAGGCCCTCTTCGGCCTCGAGGGCGGGAGCATCACCACGGGAGCGGGCTACCTCGACGTCGAGCTCTTCAGCCTCATGCTCCCCCTCCTCGTCCTCGTGCTCGCGATCGGGTCCGGGGCGCGGACGTTCGCTGGCGAGGAGGACGCCGGACGGCTCGAGGTCGTCCTCTCGTACCCCGTGCGCCGCCGCGACGTCGTCCTCGCGAAGGGAGGTGCGGTCGCGTCCGAGGTGCTCGTCGCCTGCGCCGTCGCGGGCGTCTCGATCGCGCTCCTCGACCCGATCGTCGGCCTCGACCTCGCGGTGGGGAACCTCGCGAGCGCGTGCGCCGCGCTCGCCGTGCTCGGGATGCTCTTCGGCTGGTTGGCGCTCGCCCTCGGCGCGGCGTTCCCGAGCAGAGCAGTCGCGATCGGCGTGCCCGCCGCCGTGGCGGCCGTCTCCTACCTCGTCGGCGGGCTCCACTCGCTCGCCGGCTGGCTCGGCCCGTTCCGCTACGTGTCCCCGTTCTGGCTCGTCGGGACGGCTCCCCTGCGACACGGGGCCGACCTGACGGGCATGCTGGCGCTCCTCGCGGTCGCGGTCGGCGTCCTTCTCGCCGGAGCGTGGCTCGTCGAGCGGCGCGACCTCCAGTCTCCGTAGCTACGCGAGAGGCGCGACGACCGCGACTGCCTTCACCGCCGCGCCGACGACGAACGCGAGGCCGCGGCCCTCGCCGACGGGGAACTCGGCGAGCTCGACGGCCTCGCCCAGGTCGATCGGCTGGCGGTAGTCGAGGCGAGCGCGGTGCGGGCGCCGGAGCAGCTCGTGCCCGTGGAGGCGGTCCTCGACCGCCTTCCAGTACACCGCGTTGTTCACGTGCCCCATGAGGTCGAGATCGGTCGCTCGGACGGGCCAGGCCGTGCGCGGTGCACCGTCTGGCGGGCCCGGGAGCTCGAGCTTCGTCGAGGCGCCCTTCCCGCCCGCGGCCTCGCGGTACGCTTCGAAGCCCTCGCCGATCCGGGCCGGACGCCCGTCCGGCCCGAGGTGAACCCAGACGCTGTCGACCTCGATCGAGCCGCCGGCGTCGCCCGCCACCGACCAGCGCCGGGCGGCGGAGAGGGCGGCGAGCCCGCTCCCCCACGTCGTGACCTCGAGCACCCGGTCGTCGAGGAGCGGGGCCAGGACGTCGAGGCGGATCGAGCGGAGCACCCAGAGGTGGTCGGGCGAGCCCCAGCCCGTCTCCTCGACGTCCTCCGTGGCGGCGTCCTGCAGGTACCGGGCGACGGCGTCCAGGCGCACGCGTCCGTCGGGGCCCATGTCCGCGAGCCGGGCCCTGAACCGCGTCTCGTAGGTCCTGCCCGACGTCGGGCGCGCAGGGAGTGGCTCCACGCCCGGACCCTACGTCAGTTCGACGATCATCCTCCCGTCCTCGTCGCCCGGCGGGAACTCGACGTACCCGAGGGACTCGTAGAGCCGCTTCGCGGGGTTGTCGCCGTCGACGCTCAACGACAGCCGCGAGAGCCCGTCCGCCCGCGCGCGCTCATGGGCCGCGAGCATGAGGCTCCGCCCGATTCCCCGGCCCCGGTAGCCCTCCGCGACGGCGATCGCGAGCTCGGGCGTCTCCTCGTCGACGTACCCCTCGCCGTGCTCGTCGTCGGTGAAGAGGCGGTACCACACGAGCCCGACCGGCGCCCCGTCCTCCTCGGCGACGAGCCCGACATCGCCGCGGCGGCCCCAGTCCCGGTGGAACGGCTCGACCTGCGGATGCGCGAGCACCCAGTCGACCGGCGGCAGCTCGACACCCGGTCGCCAGGCCAGCGCGGCGTACAGCATCTCGTGCAGGAACGCCGTCTCGCTGGATCGCAGCTCGCGAATCACCATCGTCGGAGAGCATTCCACCGATCGCGCTGCGCCGGAAGCCCGCTCAAGCGAGCGTCGGAACCGACTGTGTCTAAGGTCCGGGGGATGACCAAAGCCCAGCCTCCCGCATTGCAGACCGAGAGCCGGCTCGGGCGCAAGCTCCTCCTCGTCGCGCTCGTCGCCGTGCTTCTCGTCGCGTCGTACGTGTTCGCCGTCTCGGTCCTCCCGCGCTGGTGGGCGCAGCAGGTCGGCGCCCAGGTGGACGGCGACCTGACGACCGGAGGCCTGCTCGGCTTCATGTACGGCTTCCTGTCGACGTTCCTGCCGCTCCTCGTGCTCGGCCTCGTCTGGCGGCTCGCGCGCCACTCCGTGCTCGGGTGGGTCGTCGGCGCAGCACTCGCGCTCGTGCTGGCCGCGCCGAACCTGATCACCCTCGGCATCGCCGTCGGGAACGGCAGTGCCGCCCATGCCGCCGATCGGACACTCGACGTGGAGGCGCCGTGGTTCCGCGGAGGGATGGTCGTCGGCGTCGTCGTTGCCGCGCTTCTGGCCTCCTACGTCGCGTACGTGCTCGCCTCGCGAGCGAGGGCGCACGCCCGTGAGCGGGCCGCGCGCGACCGGCTCGAGGCCGACCGAATCGAGCGCGAGGCGGCCCCCGCACCGCCGGACGAACAGCCGTCGTAGTCGATCCGAGCGCGCTCGAACGCGACGAGGTGGGCGCCCGACGACGCGCGGTGCCCTCTCACAGGGCCTGCCTCCCGGCATCGGGGAGTGCACGACGGTGCGGTTGCCCGCACCCCCGCCGGCTGGTCTCCCCCACCGCGCCGCGGGCGCGTGCGACGGATGCTCCGTTCGTGTCGACGACCGCCGTGCACATCACGAGCAGGGGGAGGCCCGAGACGGCGCGCGGTGCGCTGCTGGGATCGCCGTCGGTCGTGCTCTTCCTCGCTCTCTTCGCGAGCCAGACGGGCGTGCTCGTCGTGTCACCGGTCCTCGGTGCCGTCGCCGACGACTTCGGCGTCTCCGTCGCGGCGGCCGGGCAGCTCCGCATCCTCGCCGCGCCGCTCGCCGCGGTCGTCGCTCTCGCAGCGGGCCGCCTGCTCGCCCACTTCTCGCCCCGGGCGCTGCTCGGGGCCGGCACGGTGCTGCTCGGCGCCGGATCGGCCGCGAGCGCGGTGGCCCCGACCTTCGAGCTTCTCGCGCTCGCGCAGGTGCCGACGTGGGCCGGGACGGCGACGCTCATCGCCGCCGGCGTCGCCGCGACGGCCGCGTGGAGCGAGCCGGAGCGACGCGGGAAGGTCGTCGCCCACGCGCTCGCAGGGCCGCCGGCAGCCTGGATCGTCGGGATGCCCCTCATCGGTCTCGTCGCCGAGGTGCACTGGCGGCTCGTCTTCGTGGCGCTCCCCCTCCCGGCCGTGCTCGTCGCGGGGGTCGCGGTCGCACGTCGCCCCGCAGACGTGCCCATCGCGGGCGCACGTGCCTCCCTCGCAGGGCTCCTCGGGCGTCCCGACACCCGGCGGTGGGCCCTCGGAGAGCTCTTCGCAAATGCGGCCTGGGCGGGGACCCTCGTGTTCAGCGGGGCTCTCTTCACGGAGGTCTACGGCGTCTCTCCAGCGGCGACAGGCGTCGTGCTCGCGCTCGTCGCGCTCGTGTACCTCCTCGGCAACCAGTGGGCCGGGCGCGTCGTGGCGGGAAGGTCCCGGCGCCTGATGCTCGAGACGAGCCTCGCGGCAGCAGCCGGGGTCGCGCTGACCTGGGCCGTCCTGCCGAGCCCGGCCGTGTCGCTCGTGCTGTTCGGGGTCGCGGGCTTCGCCGCGGCCGCCAGGACCGTGGCCGGGACGATGTACGGGTTCGCCGTCGCGGGTGAACTGAGCCGCGAGGTGGGCGCGATGCGCGCGGCGACGATGCAGGTGGGCTACCTCGTCGGCTCGACCGTGGGCGGAGCGGCGCTCGCGCTCGGCGGCTTCGAGATGCTCGCGATCGCCTTCGCCGGCCTCTTCCTCGCCTCGACGCTCCCGCACCTCTGCGTCCGGTCGTCGTGCCGCGCGCGGGTCACGCTGCAGCCGGTCTCCTAGCCGGCGCGTCGAACCGCCTGGGCGAGCCGGCAGCGCGAAGCCCGGCCGTATGGCCGGGCTTCGCCGTGTTCACGAGAGGCGCCCCTAACGGAAGCGCACGGCGAGGTCGCGCGTGGCGTGGGTCGCCTGCTGCCGCTGCGGCAGCGTCCGGCTCAGCGAGTCCGGAACGCCGGGGAACAGGTCGTCGCCGATCGTGGGGATGAACTGCGGCGGGACACGGACCTTCGTCGCCTGCTCGTAGTCGTAGGCGAACCCGAGCAGCTCCGGCTCCGCCCATGGCCCGCCGATGAACGTGATCCCGACCGGCAGTCCCTCGACGTACCCTGCTGGCACGGTGATGTCGGCGTAGCCCGACACCGCGGCCGCCGTCGACGAGCCCACGAAGTACTGGAACTGTCCGTCGAGGTCACCTTCGTCGGGGTTGTCGTTCGTCGGCCACGCCGGACCGTTGGTCAGGGCGATGATCGCGTCGAGGTCGTTCGCGGCCATGACCGCGTCGATCTCGTCCTGAGTGGGCGGCGTCGTCAGCTCCCGGAGCTCGGCGCAGTCGGCGTCGCGGCCGTTGGTCGACTCCGCGATCTCGAAGACGAGGTCGTTCCATGGCCCCTCGAGATCCGGACGCGCCGCGTTGAAGGCGATCAGGTCGGCGAGGGTCTGCGGATACGGCTGGCCGGTAACCGGGTTCGTCCCGCTGGCATAGGTCTGGAGATACGACGCGATGTCCGTCTTGAACTCGCACAAGAGCGCCGGGAACTCGTTCTCGAACGCGGCCGTGAGGTCGAGGTCGGTTCCGTCGACCACCGTGGCGCCCTGGCCCTCGAGTGCGTCGATGACGTCTTCGAGGATCGGCTCGACGACGGAGCCCACGAGCGCGGGGTCGTAGGTTCCGGCCCGCCAGACGCCGATCCGCTTGCCCTGGAGCGCGTTCGTGTCGAGGAACTGCGTGTAGTCCGTGTACGCCTTGCCGACCTGGCCGCCGGTTGCGGAATCCTGCTGATCGATGCCCGTCGCCGCGCCGAGGAGCACGGCGGCGTCGGTCACGTTGCGGGCCATGGGGCCGGCCGTATCCTGGTCGGCGCTGATCGGGACGATGCCTTCGCGGCTCCACAGTCCGAGTGTCGGCTTGATCCCGACGACGCCGTTGGCGCCGGCCGGGCAGACGACCGAGCCGTCCGTCTCCGTGCCGACGGCCGCGACCGCGAGGTCGGCAGCCGCGGCGACGGCGGAGCCGGAGCTCGATCCGCACGGGTTGCGATCGAGGACGTAGGGCATGCTCCCCTGGCCGCCGATGCCGCTCCAGCCGCTCGACGACGGGCCGGACCGGAAGTTGGCCCACTCGGACAGGTTGGCCTTGCCGAGGACGATCGCGCCGGCGGCCTTCAGCCGCTTCACGATGAACGCGTCGCCGGGCGTGCTCCCCGCGAGCGCCCAGGAGCCGGCCGTCGTCGGCATGCCGGTGGTGTTGATGTTGTCCTTGAGGATGATCGGCATCCCGAGCAGCGGACGACGGTCACCGCGGCGACGCGCCGCGTCCGCTGCCCGCGCATCCGCGAGGGCCGTCGGGCTGACCGTGATCACCGCCCGGAGCGTCGGGTTGAGCTGGCGTATGCGCCGGAGGTAGAAGTTCGTCAGCTCGACGGCGTTGATCCGGTGTGCGTTCATCAGCTGCTGAAGCTCCGGAATCGTCGTGGCGTCGACGTCGATGCCCGCAACCTTGGTGTTCGTCGGGTTGCCCGGAATCCCGGACGGCGGGGCGGCGACGGACGCGGAGACGCCGAGCAGGAGGGCCAGCAGGCTCGTGAGAACGAGGAAACGCCGAAGTCGTCTCATCGCATGACCTCCACGGAGTCGGGTGGGTGGCCGCTTGAATCGCAGGGCTGACCCGCGATACGGGGACTCAATGCGACGGCAGCCCTGCTGTCAAGTCGGCGGATCGTTCGGGCGTGCCCTTCGAGCCTGCGAGGAGCCTGTCCCGCGGGGTCTGCCGTGACAGTGGAGGAGATGGGTTCGGAAGGAGCGAAGATCCGCGCAACGGAGCCACCGTCAGACCGCCTTGCGTCCCTTCTGCGACCCATCCTCCACGACGCGAAGCGGCGTCACCGTTCTCTCGTCGGCCCGCAGAAGTAGCGCACGCCCTTCCGGCCCGTGTATCCGGTCGGGAGAGTGATGGGTAGTGAAGAACCTATCTACAGGGTGAACAGGGCTTTGTCTTCCCCAATCTCCTCTTCGATCAATGCATTGAGCTTGTGGTTCATGGCCGATAGCAATTCTTCGCTGTATTTAGGATCTGCCGGGTTGGCCAAATTGTCCATTTCCTCAGGATCCAGCGACAGATCGTAGAGAGCGACGTCGTTATCTGCCAGCAACTGCTCGACCGATGCCGGCAGGCTGTAATTGCCCAGCCCGAAGTAACGCACCAGCTTGTATCGACCATCGAAGACACCGCGGAATACCTCTCGTTTCTCAAGATCAGGCATGCCGATCTCATCCAGCATGCCTTTGAACGAGTCCATACCGCGATGGAACTCCAGACCGGCCTGCGCTGCGGCCGCGTCGAACACCCTGGTCGCGTTGCGGCTGAACCATTCCGCGTCGACGGTGGCGATCATGTCGTAGGTCAGCAGACAGCCCTTGCCGGGCTCCCCGCTGCTGCCACGCGGTCCGGCTGAGGCGGGATCCTCCACGATCCCTGAGAGGTCATGTCCTTTCAGGAA
>CAZODN010000046.1:0-19877 GCA_964578545.1 uncultured Gaiellales bacterium | reverse complement strand
GCGTGGAGCGCATCGACTTCGTCTCGAACTACACGTCGCTCGCCCACGGGCACTGCCACCCGCCGGTTGTGGAGGCGGTGCGGGCGCAGGCCGTCCGTCTGGCGAGCGGCGCCGGGCCGAGCGAGCTCGAGATCGAGCTCGCCGAGCGAATCCGGGAGCGCCTGCCGAGCATCGAGCTCCTCCGCTTCACGAACTCGGGCACGGAGGCGACGATGCTGGCCCTTCGCGCCGCCCGGGCCTTCACCGGACGGTCGCTGGTCGCGACGTTCGCAGGCGCGTACCACGGCACCCACGACCTCGCCGTGAGCATCCCTGCGGACGCGGCGGCGCCGGCCGCCGGGGTGGGAGTGCCTCGCGGCGTGACGGAGTCGATCCTCGTCGCGCCGTTCAACGACGTCGAGGCGACCGAAGCGCTGCTCGAGCCGCACCTCGGCGATCTCGCCGCGGTGATCGTCGAGCCCGTGCTCGGAGCGGGTGGAGTCATCCCCGCCGATCCGGCCTTCCTCGCCTTCCTCCGCGACCTGACCCGGAAGGTCGGGGCGCTCCTCGTCTTCGACGAGGTGATCGCCTTCCGCATCGGCTACCACGGCGCCCAGGGGCGCTACGGGGTCACGCCCGACCTGACGACGCTCGGGAAGATCATCGGTGGAGGGCTTCCGATCGGTGCCTTCGGCGGCCGCGGAGACGTGATGGAGCTCTTCGATCCGCGCTCACCGGGCCGCCTCCCGCACGGAGGCACGTTCAACGGGAACCCACTCTCGACTGCTGCGGGGCTCGCCACGCTGGACGGGCTTCCTCCGGCCGAGTACGAGCGGCTCGAGGCTCTCGCAGTCCGGCTCCGGGAGAAGCTCGAGGCGCTCCTCGCGCCCGCCGACGTCCCCGCCTGCGTCACGCAGATCGGCTCCCTCTTCAACGTCCACTTCGCCGAAGGGCCGATCCGCACGCACGCCGACGTGCTCGCGGGCGACCTCGGGCTCCTGCGCGAGCTCCAGCTCGCGATGCTGGGCCACGGGATCCTCTGGACGCCGCGCGGGATGGGCTGCCTCTCGACGCCGATGCGCGAGGCCGAGATCGACGCCTTCGTCGAGGCCGCCGAGCTCTCGCTGGGCGACCTCGGGCTTCTCTGAGCACGCGGCTTCGGCGACGTCGGTCGAAGCCTCAGCAGGGGCGACAGGACTCGAACCTGCAACCTCCGGTTTTGGAGACCGGCGCTCGACCAGTTGAGCTACGCCCCTCCGACGTGACGAGTCTAGCGACCCAGCCCGAAGAGCAACGTCCGGCTCTCGGTCGAACATACGTTCTCTTTGACTCGCTCGTATGCCTACCTCCTGGGTCTCTACCCCGGTGACGGCCATCTCGCGTGCACCGGCCGCAGTTACCAGCTTCGAATCACGCTGGACTCGCGCTATCCGGCGATCATCGCCGCAGCAGCGTCGGCGGTTCGAGATCTCGTTCCCCACGGACGCGCTCATGTTCGTGCACGCAAGGGCGCGCACATCGTCGAGGCGGGGTGGAAGCACTGGCCCGAGCTCTTTCCCCAGCACGGACGGGGTCCGAAGCACACGCGTGCGATCGTCCTCGCGGCGTGGCAGAGCGGGGTCGTGGATGCCTATCCCCACGACTTCCTGCGCGGACTGATCCACTCCGACGGCTGCCGAGTCCTGAATCGCTTCATGGTCGACCTGCCCTCGGACCGGCGCGAGTACGCGTATTCGCGCTACTTCTTCACCAACACGTCCCCGGACATCCGCGGGCTGTTCTGCGCGTACTGCGAGCACCTCGGCGTCCGCTGGACGCGCTCGAACCCTCGAACCATCAGCGTCGCCGACCGGCGCAGCGTCGCGCTGCTCGACAGCTTCATCGGCGACAAGAGCTGACGCTACGCTCGCCGCGTGCAGCGGCACCTCCTCGGCTTCCTGTTCCTCGCGCTCGCGGGTGGGCTCGTCTCCATCGCGGTCTACGCGGCGCGCGAGGGCGGTGGTGCCTGGGTGATCGCGGTGGCCGCAGCGGCGCTCGGATTCTGGATGGCGGATCTCGCGCGACGCGCGCTCGTTCGCCGTCGCCCCTGAGGAGTCCGCCTGCGCGCGGCGTATTCTCTCCGCGGTGGCTGCGGTAGACGACGTCCAGGCCCTCTGGCAGGAGTACCAGAGGGAGCGCACCCAGGAGGTGCGCGACCGGCTCATCCTGACCTACGCGCCGCTCGTGAAGTTCGTCGCCGGGCGCGTCGGGGCGAGCCTGCCGTCGCACGTGGACGAGCAGGACCTCGTCTCGTACGGGCTCCTCGGCCTCATCGGCGCGATCGAGCGCTTCGACCCCGACCGCGAGATCAAGTTCGAGACGTTCGCCATGGCGCGCATCCGGGGCGCGATCATCGACGAGCTCCGCTCGCTCGACTGGGTGCCTCGCTCCGTGCGGACGCGCGCGCGGCAGATCGAGCGCGCGATCGCGGCGCTGGAGAAGGAGCTCATGCGCGCGCCGACGGACGAGGAGATCGCGAAGAAGCTCGGCGTCTCGCCCGACGAGCTCGAGACCAGCCTCACCGAGATCTCCCGCACCTCCGTCGCGGCGCTCGACGAGCTGTGGTCGCCGTCCGGGGGCGGAGACCAGATCGCCCTCATCGACACGATCGAGGACGAGACCGGTCCCGACCCCGAGCTCTCCCTCGAGCAGACCGAGGTGAAGGAGGCGCTCGCGGAGGCGATCTCGGACCTTCCCGAGCGCGAGAAGCTCGTCGTCACGCTCTACTACTACGAAGAGCTGACGCTCCGCGAGATCGGAGAGGTGCTCGGCGTCACCGAGTCCCGTGTCTCCCAGCTGCACACGAAGGCGATCCTGCGCATGAAGGCGCACCTCTCGGGCGCGTCCCGCGAGCCTGCTGAGACGTAGGCGCTACCTGAAGACGATCTGCCCGCGGAGCGCGTCTGCGGGCCACGAACGTGGATGGAGCTCGACGTAGGCGCCGCGTGCGCGCATTCGATCCATGAGCTCGTACGGAAAGCTCGACGACCAGACGAAGCCATATCCGCAGCAGAGGTCGATCACGATCCGCCCGGGCGCGCTCGGTCGACCGAGGTGGATGTGTGCGATGCCCGGATACGGCCAGAGGAAGCTCCCATCATGCGCGGCCGAGTAGGTGACGTTGAAGTGCAGCTGCGCTCGATCGCCGCCGAATCGTGCGACGCGAGCGTAGAACCGGCCACGCACCGTCGCACCGGAGGTCTCCGACCTGAGCACGGCCGTCATCCGGTTGGGTGACGCTGCATCGGCCGCCGCGCCGGCCGTCGTGGAGACGGCGGCTCCGAAGATCAGGGCGACAATCGTGGCCGCGGCGGCTGCTGTTCGCGCGGATGTCATGACCCACTCCTCCTCAGCTCGATTTGACCGCGCAGCTCTCCGCGCGGGTTTCGCTTCGTATGGACGTCGACGTAGGCTCCGAGAAGCTCCATCGTCTCGAGCCACCCTTCCACCGTGCCGCTCGGCACGGTCATGACCCCTCCGGTGAGTCCGCATCTACCGCGATCGCAGAGCGACAGGAGCACGGGGCCGTTCTTGCCCGGTGCGCCAGTGTGGATGTGTGCCGTCTGAACCGATCCAGTCAGCCTCGAGGTGGTCAGCCGGAATCGAGCCGAATGCCAGCCCGCCCGGAGTCTCCAGAACGACACCGAGAAGCTGCCCTTTGCCCCGACTCGTACGCCATGCGGCCTCTGGGCGACGAGGTCAGGCGTCATGCGCGCCGTTCCGCTCGCGGCCCACTCTCCGCCGGAGGCCCGCACTGCACTTGCGACCACGAGAACGATGGCCGCCGTGGCCGCGACGAGGACGCCGGCCCGGAGCCTCCGAGCGAGCGCGGGTCGCCACGCAGTCCCAGGACGCGCCCCCTCAGCGGGCATTCAGGAGCCCCTCCGCTCTCAGCGAGATCTTCCCGCCGGGAAGCCAGACGTGTGCGCTGCGGCCGCCGCCCTCGAGGCCCTTGTACGCCCCTGTCCCGCCGAGGATCCGCCAGGTGCCCGCGCCGGCGGTGTACTTGTTGCCGGCGTTCGTCCACTCGATGCGGAAGCGGGCTTCGAAGCTCCCCTTGGCTCCCGAGTAGGTGCCGACGACCGTGTCCATCCGCACGCTTTGCCCGTCGCGGAGGGAGACATGCTGTGCCGTGTCGCCCCAATCGGTCGACCCGGAGTCGCTCTCGAGCTTGCCGGGCGAGAGTGGGGCCAGGACGAACGAGAAGGGGTTCGTGCCCTTCGACTGGAACGCCACTCGCTGCGGGGTCGTGGGCGAGTGGTACCCGGCTGCGGTCGCCGTGATCAGGGTGAGGCCGCCCGCGAGGGAGGCGGTGACGAGCTTCTGAGTCGCGCTCACGTGCTCTCCTTTCGCTCTTCGGTGAACGAGGTCGAAACGGTGTGACACCGCCCTCGCATTCGGCGCGCATCTGGCTCTACGTGGGTTTCCGAATGTGGTCATCACCTGCTTTGCTACGCGTGTGACGAACTCGGATCACGGTCTCGAGCTGCTGATCCTGGGGCCGCTCGAGATCCGCGTCGGCTCGGACTCGATCTCGCCCGGGGGCGCGAAGCAGCGCGCTGTGCTGGCGACCCTCCTCTTGCGCGCCGGCGAGCTCGTCTCGGTCGAGCACCTCGTCGAGGAGATCTGGGGCGACGTCCCACCCGCCTCGGCAACCCACACGCTCGAGGTCTACGTCTCGAGGCTGCGCCAGCTTCTCAACGGGCACGGTCCCTCGCTCGTGCGCCGCGGCCCGGGCTACGTGCTGGTGCTGGGGTCGGCGGGCAGCGATGCCACCCTCTTCGTCGAGCTCGCCGCCGCTGCCTCGGAGGCTCGGGAGGCATCCGAGGCCGAGAGCGCGTCCAAGCTCGCGCGCGAGGCGGTTGGCATCTGGCGCGGGCGAGTAGCTGCAGACGTCGCGCTCGGCCCTGCCGCGGCGGCGGACGCGCAGCTGCTCGAGGAGGCGCGCCTACGGACGCTCGAGGTCGCCGTCGACGCCGACCTCGACCTCGGCCGGCACCAGGCACTGGTCGGGGAGCTCCAGGGCCTCGTGGCCGAGAACCCGTACCGCGAGCGGTTCGTCGTGCAACTGATGCTTTCGCTCTACCGCTGCGGTCGGCACGTAGAGGCGCTCGACGTGTACGAGCAGACTCGCCGTCGCCTCGACGAGGACCTCGGTCTCCAGCCGAGCACCGAGCTCCAGCAGCTCGCGGGGCAGATCGTTCGCCAGGAGGCGGTGCTCCAGGGCCCTGCGGACGATAGGCCCGACGGAGCTCCTTCCCCAGCCCGGAGGCGGGCAGGGCGCCTGTCCGGTCTCGTCGCCGCGGGCGCCGCCGTCGCCGCCGTGACGGCGCTCACGGCCGCCGGCAGCTCGCGCGTGCACGACACCGCGGCAGCCCTGCCGCGGCCTCGCGTCGCGCTCGTGGTGCAGCGAGCTCCGGCCGCGGACTCGTCCGCCGTGCTCCAGCAGAGCCAGCTCACGGACGCGCTCGAGAGCATGGGGCCGCTCGCCGGCGCGGAGCCCTACGTGCTCGAGGTGGCGGACGACCTCCGGCCCGCCGACGTCGAGCGAGTCGCAGGCCGACTCTCGGCAGGCGGCTACCAGCTCGTGCTGTTCGCGGTCGGTGCGGACGGCGCTCGGCGGTTCGCGCGGCACGTGCGAGAGCTCTCGCGCGCGCGGGTCGTGTTCGTCGACGCCTCGCTCTCCGAGCTCGCGCTTCGAGGGAGCCCGAACGCGACCGCGATTCGCTACGCGACCGAAGGGCCTGCGCAGCTTGCCGGCGCGCTCGCCGGGCTCGTTCGGCCGCGCGCCCATTCGAGCGGCCGGGCTGACGTCGTCTCCGTCGTTGCGGGAAGGCGCTCCCCGGAGTCGGTCCGTGTCGTCTCGGCGTTCCGACGCGGTGTGGGGCGCGCGATCCCGGATGCCAGAGTCCTCGTCGACTACACGGGGGAGGACACCGATCCGACCGCATGCGAGCGCGCCGCCAATGCCCAGATCGACGCAGGGTCGGACGTCGTCTTCGTGCACAGCGGGCTTTGCGGCGCGGGTGCCCTGGCCGTCGCGAGGTCACGCGGCGTGTGGGCGATCAGCGGCGACGGCGGCGGGAGCTCCGGGGGTACCGTCCTCGCGTCGGTGTTCGAGGACTGGGACGACGCCGTCTACACCGCGGTCGGTGCGTTCGCGGACGGCACGCTCCCGGCGGGCCGAGACGTGGTGCTCGGCCTGGACGGGTACCACGTCGGGCTCGACATGAGCCCGACGCTGCCCGCGGGAATCGCCTCGAAGGTCGTTCGGCTCTGCTCGGATGTTCGCCTGCACTCGGCGAGCTCGAGCATCGCGCGCTCGGATCCCTAGGCGGGGCGGCGCGACCCGGAGGCCGCGCCGCCCGCGCAGGGTCTCTCTAGTTGCCGTTCTCCTTCTTGCGTGTCGTGAAAAGAACATCGCCGGGCGGCCCTGCGGGGGGTGTCCTGCCGAGATACAGCGTCCGCGCGTCCCATGAGAGCGACGGGCGGGTCTCGCTGTCCGACGTGTTCACGTTCGGCCCGAGATTCGAAGGTGCCGACCACGGATCGCTGACGGAGTCCCGGGTCGCAACCCAGATGTCCATGCTGCCCTCGCCGCCGTCGCGGTTCGAGGCAAAGACGACCTCGCGCCCGTCCTTGCGCACGTTGGGCTGGATGTCGTTCACCGAGCCGGGGAGGCTGAGCTCGCTGACGGAGGCGGGCCCGAAGCCGCCGCCGGACTCCTTGCTCACGAAGATGTCTCCGGGTACCCCAGGGGTTCCCTGCCCGATCTGGTTCGGGGCTCGCGAGCGCGAGAAGTAGAGGAACTCCTGCCCGTCCGCCTCGACGTACGAAGGCCCCTGCTCGTCGAGGTCGCTGTTCGGGCCACCCACCGATGCGCAGGCGAGGTGCTCCGGCTCGCTCCACCCGTGCACGGGGGTCCGGCGTGAGAAGTAGATGTCCCCGAGGCCACAGCCGCCAGCTTTGCGGCTCACGAAGAAGAGGCCGTTTCCGGGGACCGGCGTTGGGCAGAAGTCGTCCGCCGGCGAGTTGATCGGCGCACCCAGATTCTGCGGCGCACCCCAAGGGTCGCTCTTGCTCGCGCGGGTCGATACCCAGATGTCGAGGTTTCGAGTCGTTCCCGTGAACCCATCACGGTTCGACGCCACGTACAGGCTGAGCCCGTCAGGCGACTCGATCGGGCAGCCGTCGTGCGCCGCAGTGTTCACCGCGGCTACCGGCCCGAGCGGTCCCCAGACGGAGAAGTGCATGGCGTACGCGACTCCCGCCAGAGATAGGAGCAGTAGTGCGACCGCGGAGACCGCGAGCGCGCGGGTCGTGTGCCTCATGTGGATCCCCTTTCGCGAGAGGCGTGCGCGGGAGAAGGCGAAGAGATGGAGAAGTCGGCCACGGAGCGTCATCCCGTCTTGCTCCGGGTCGCGACGAAGATGTCGCCGACACCCTCGACGCCGGGGCGGGTGCTGCCGAAGTACAAACGCGTGCCGTCCGACGAGAGCGACGCGCGGCTCTCTCCCGCCGGGGTGTTGATCGTCGGGCCGAGGTTGACCGGCGCAGACCAGCGGTCCGTCACCTTCGCGCGAGTGGCTCGGTAGATGTCCGGACCGCCGAGCGTCCCGGGTCGATCCGAGTCGAACACGATCTCGAGCCCGTCTTGCCGGAGGTTGGGCCTCGCGTCGTTCTTCTCCGTGTTGAGACCGGGGACGAGCTGGGCGCGAGCGAACCCGAGCGGCGTGAGCGGGCTCACGTAGATGTCGTGGTCGGGGGCGCCCACGTCGGGTGCGAACCCGCCAGGTCGATCCGACGAGATGTAGAGGAGGGACTTCCCGTTCTTCAGCGTGAGCAGGTACGGGCTCCAGTCACCTGCAGGGCTGTTGACGGAGCAGCTCAGGTGGACCGGCTGCCACCAGCCCTTGCCTGCCCTCCGGGTGGCGTAGACGTCCGGGCCGCCGCAGCCTCCCGCCCTCGTGCTGACGAAGAAGAACCAGCCGTTCGCCATGGGCGACGGACAGAAGTGGTCGGCCGAGCTGTTGAACGGCTCGCCGGCGTTCTCGGGCTTCCCGAACGGCGAGCTCGTGTCCGGGCGGGTCGCTACCCAGATGTCGAGGCCGCCCTTCCCACCGGGGCGGTTGGACGCCAGGTACAGGCTCAGGCCGTCCGGGGACTCGATCGGACAGCCGTCCTGGAAGGCGGTGTTCAGGTCAGCGCTCGCGCCCGCGACCGACTCGACGCTCACCGCCGCGCTCCACGGGCCGAAGCTCAGGGCCAGTGCGCTCGAGGTTGCAACTGCGGCGACGATCACCGTCGCCAGGGCCAAGACCCACTTCATGACTGCCTCCAGTCGTCGGGATCGGGTGCTGCCTTCACGGCGAGCCCACGGTCGCAACCGACCCTCGCAGCGCGCTCGAGGGCGACTCGGAGCCGTCGCCGCCGCGCTTGCAGCCCGCTCGCATCCGGCTCGAGTCGGGTTCCCAGACGACTCCCGACCTGCTTTGCTACGCGAGTGACGAACCGGGAGGTCGGGATGGAGCTTCGCGTGCTCGGGCCGCTCGAAGCGGTCGTGGGCGGCGAGCCGCTCGCGCTCGGTGGTGCGAAGCAGCGCACGATCCTCGCGACGCTTCTCCTCTGCGCCGGCGAGGTCGTGCCCGTCGAGCGCCTGATCGACGAGATCTGGGGGGACGATCCGCCCCCGTCGGCGGCGCACAGCCTCGAGTCGTACGTCTCGCGGCTCCGTCAGGTGCTCAACGGCCGCGGGCCTGTGCTCGTCCGACGCGGCTCGGGATACGGCCTCGAGCTCGGCGAGGCGACGCTCGACGCCGACGCCTTCGAGGAGCTCGCGAGCATGGCGGGGGAGGCGGCCGATGCCGGTGATCACCGCCGGACGTCCGAGCTCGTCCGCGAGGCTCTCTCGTACTGGCGCGGGCCCGTGCTCGGCGACGTCGCCCTCGGCCCGGCCGGTCGAGCCCGGGCCGAGCGGCTCGAGCAGCTCAGGCTGCACGCCCTCGAGCAGCGATTCGACTCCGAGCTCGCGCTCGGGCGGGACAAGGAGCTCGTCGGCGAGCTTCAGGCGCTCGTCGGCCAGAACCCCTACCGCGAGCGGTTCGTCGGCCAGCTCATGCTCGCCCTCTACCGCGCCGGGCGCCAGGCCGAGGCCCTCGACGTGTACGAGGAGACACGCCGCCGCCTCGACTCGGACCTCGGGCTTCAGCCGAGCGCCGAGCTACGCGTTCTCTCGGGGCAGATCGTGCGGCAGGAGCCACAGCTCCGCCGGCCGCCGGCTGCCCAGCCGACGTTCATCGCCGGACGTGGGTCGCCGCGGCGCGCCCGGCGCCTCGCCGGGCTCGTCACCGCGGGTGCGGTGATCGCGGCGATCACCGCGCTCACTGCGAGCGGAGGCGCGGCGACCCCGTCGAGTGTGGGTGTGTCCGAGCGGATCGTGCTCGTTCACCCCCTGGACGCGGATCCGGACCAGGCGATGCAGTGGGGTGAGTCATGGCGAACCTGGGCTAGGGCTTGGGGGTACGAGCCCGAGCTGGTCGCCTTCGACGAGGCCTCCCCTGGCGGCGCCGCTGCGAGCAGCCTCCGGGAGCGCGTGGCAGAGGGACGGTTCGCGCTGGTCGTGGTGGCCGGGGACGGTGCGGTTGCGCGGGCCGTTCGGCCTCTCGTCCGCGAGCTGCCGGCGACGGCGTTCGTGTTCGCCGACGCCTCTCTCGGCGATCTCTCGCTCCGCGACGCTCCGAATGCGAGCGCGATCCGCTTCCGGGACGAGCAGTCGAGTGAGCTCGCCGGGTACGCGAGCGCCCTCGCTCCTCTCCGCCTCGGGCGGGCGGGATCACGCATCGAGAGCGTCTCGATCGTCGCGGGAGGGCCGACGCCGCACGTACGCCGGGTCGTGCAGGGGTTCGTCCGCGGCTTGCGGCACGTCCCCAGGACGATCCGCGTGAGCGTCGACTACGTCCACGACACGCAGGACGTGACGGCATGTGAGCGGATCGCGAACCGGCGGATCGATGCAGGCGCGGAGCTCGTGTACGCCATCGCCGGCCGGTGCGGGCGAGGCGCCCTCGCTGTCGCCCGTGCCCGGGGAGTCTGGGGCGAGGGCGAGGTCGCCACCGACACCGATCCGGGGCCGGCGATGCTCACTGCCACGGACAAGGCCTGGTCACGTGCCCTCGGCCGAGTGGTGACCAACTTCAGCACTGGGTTCCTGCCGTTCGGCCGGGACGACGTCCTCGGGCTCGAGGACGACTACGCGGTCCTGATCTGGCTGGGGACTCCGCGAGTGCCCGAGTGGGTCTGGTCGAAGGTCGCTCACCGTTGCAGCGAGCTCAGGGAAGCCGCCGCCGAAGGCGCGTAGGACCCGGCCGTCCGCGGGCCGATCGCTGACTAGTCTTTCCTCCGAACCGACCCCGAGGAGGACTGATTCCCCATGCCCGAGCCCGCCAGGATCCGCAACGTCGCCGTCGTTGGCCACCGCGGGACGGGAAAGACGTCGCTCGTCGAGGCGCTCCTCTTCCAGTCGGGCGCCGTCAACCGGCTCGGGACGGTCGAGGCGGGGACGACGGTCTCGGACTCGGACGAGGACGAGCACAAGCGCCAACTCTCGATCTCCATGTCGCTCTCGCACGCGATGTGGCAGGACCGGAAGCTCAACCTGATCGACGTGCCCGGCGACCCGAGCTTCCAGGGCGAGCTGCGCTGCGCCGCGCGCGTCGTCGAGGGAGCGCTCGTGACGGTCTCGGCGGTGATGGGCGTCGAGGTCGGCACGTCCCGCGCCTGGAAGCTCGCCGACGAGCTCGGGCTCGCGCGGCTCGTGTTCGTGAACATGCTCGACCGCGAGCGCGCCGACTTCTTCCGAACGCTCGAGCAGCTGCAGTCGCAGCTCTCGCAGCACTGCGTCGCCGTCCACATCCCGATCGGCTCCGAGCACGAGCTGACGGGGATCGTGGACGTGCTGCACATGTGCGCGTACACGAGCCCGGAGGGGGGCAAGGAAGGCGACCCGCTCCCGATCCCCGACGCGATGGCCGGGCTCGCGGCCGAGTACCGGGAGAAGCTCCTCGACGCCGTGGTCGAGACCGACGAGGGCTTGATGGAGCGCTACCTCGAGGGGGAGGAGCTCGACGCGGTGGAGGTTGCCGCGGCGCTCAAGACCGCGGTGACGAACGGTGACGTCTTCCCGGTCGCCTGCGGCGTCGCCACGAAGAACCTCGGCCCGCACGCGCTCCTCGACCTGCTCGTCGAGGGGGTGCCCTCGCCCGCGAAGAAGGGATCGCCGATCGACGCCGACGGCGCCTCGACGGCGGTGTTCGTGTTCAAGACGGTCGCCGATCCGTTCGCGGGCCGGATCAACCTCTTCCGCGTCCTGAAGGGGACCGTGACCGCGGACTCCACGCTCGTGAACCTGCGCGCGAAGGCGAAGGAGCGGCTCGGCTCGCTCCTCGAGCTCCAGGGCAAGGAGCACAAGGCGGCCGGGGAGTTCGTCGAGGGCGACCTCGGCGCGGTGGCGAAGCTGAAGGAGGCGCAGACGGGCGACCTCCTGGCCGACCGGGAGGTCGAGATCGAGGTTCCCGACTTCGGGTTCCCCGAGCCGGTCATGAGCTTCGCGATCACGCCGAAGTCGAAGGGCGACGAGGAGAAGGTCGCGACGGCGATCCGGCGCCTCGCAGAGGAGGATCCGACGCTCCACCTCCGTCGCGACCAGCAGACGGGCGAGGAGATCCTCTCCGGGATGAGCCAGATGCACGTCGAGGTCGCGCTCGAGCGGGCGAAGCGGCGCTTCGGGGTCGACATCGAGCTCCATCCTCCGCGCGTCCCGTACCGGGAGACGATCCGCAAGGAGGCCCGCGCGCACGGCCGCTACAAGAAGCAGACGGGCGGGCGCGGCCAGTTCGGCGACTGCCACATCGTCGTCTCGCCGCTGCAGAACGGCGACTACGAGTTCGTGGACAAGATCGTCGGCGGCGTCATCCCGCAGAGCTTCCGTCCCGCGGTGGACAAGGGGATCCAGGAGGCGATGGCGCACGGCGAGCTCGCGGGCGCGCCGGTGCAGGGCGTGCGGGTCGAGCTCGTGGACGGCTCGTACCACACCGTGGACTCCTCCGAGATGGCGTTCAAGATCGCCGGCTCGATGGCGTGGAAGGAGGCGTACCTGAACGCCGACCCGGTGCTCCTCGAGCCGATCATGGAGCTCGAGGTGACGGTGCCGGACGACGCCGTGGGCGCCGTGAACGGCGACCTCAACTCACGGCGCGGGCGGCTGCAGGGCATGGAGCCGGTCGGCGGCATGACGACGATCCGCGCCGAGGTGCCGATGGCCGAGCTCCTCACCTACTCGCAGTCCCTCACGTCGATGACCGGTGGCCGCGGCGACTACTCGATGCACTTCCTGCGCTACGAGGAGGTGCCCGCGCACGTCGCGCAGAAGGTCATCGAGGAGACGCGGCGCGAGCGCGAGGCGGCGAAGGGGTAGCCCGGGGTCGGGTCCCGATCGTTGCGCACGCATCGCGCAACGCTCGAGACCTGACCCCGCGTTGCTACTCGAGCACGACGATGTTGCGCTCCGCGCACATGTCCTTCAGCACCTGCGGCCACACGCTTACGCTGACCTCGCCCAGGTGGGCCTTGCGGAGCAGGAGCATCATCGTCCGCGACTGCCCGATCCCCGCCCCGATCGAGAGCGGCACCTCGCCGTTCACGATCGCCTGGTGGTACGGCGTGGAGAGCAGGTCGAGCTGGCTCGCGAGCTCGAGCTGCCGGACGAGCGACTCCTTCGTGACCCGGATCCCGCCCGACATGAGCTCGTGCCTGCGGCGGGTCACCGGGTTCCAGACGAGGATGTCCCCGTTCAACCCGTGCATGGCGCGCCCGTCGGCGGAACGCGTCTCCGTCGACCAGTCGTCGTAGTCGGCCGCCCGCAGCTCGTGCGGGAGGCCGTCCGCGAGCGGCCAGCCGATCCCGTAGATGAACACGGCGGGGTGCTTCTGCACGAAGAGCGTCTCGCGCCGCTTGCGCGGGAGGTCGGGGTACGCGGCGAGGATGTCCTCGGCGTGGACGAACTCGAGCTCGTCGGGGAGCTCCGGGTAGCGCGGGTCGGCGAGGACGGGCCAGTGCTCGCGCAGGAAGCGGTCGGCCTCCTTGAGGACGCTCCAGATGGCCTTCACCGTCTCGGTGAGGTAGTCGAGCGTCCGCTGCTCGGGGAGGATCGCCCGCTCCCAGTCCCACTGGTCGACGTACGCCGAGTGGTCGTGGTCGAGGAAGTAGTCCTTTCGCACCGCGCGCATGTCGGTGAGGATCCCCTCGCCCGGCCCCATGCCGAACTGCCGCAGCGCGAGCCTCTTCCACTTCGTCGCGGCCTGGACGACCTCGGCCTCGATGGGGTGGAGGTCGTAGTCGTTCGAGATGTGGAAGCGGACCGGCGTGCGCGAGCCGTCGCGGTCGAGGTAGTCGTTGACGCCGCTCGACGACTCGACGATGAGCGGCACCTGCACGAGCGTCAGGTTCAGCGTCTCGCAGAGCCGGTCCTCGATCAGGCGCTTCGCGGCGTAGAGCGCCTCCATCGTCTCGCGGGGGCCGAGGAGCGGCACGTAGTCGTCGGGGAGGGCCTTCGCCACCTCCTCGTAGGAGCCGATCCCCGGGCCGGCCAGGTCGGCCTGCTTCTCGGTCGAGATAGCCATGCGTTCCTCCGTTCGTCGCTCTCGAGCGAACTCTCGTCCCGGCGGGCGGGTGCCGCATCGGTGGCGCCCGGCACTCCGGGCGCGGGTTTTCCGCAGGCTGTGGATAACCGAGGGATCCTGGTAGGGTCCGATCCATGCGCGTGACGAAGGTGAACGTCCACCGCGTGTGCGCCGTGTGCGAGCGGACGCTCCTCCAGGGCGAGCACGCACTGCGCTTCTCCCCGGACGGCGTCGAGTTCGTGGACGTGTGCCCCTTGTGCCAGGACGTGGCGCTCGACTACGGCTGGGTGCGGGAGGGCGGGCCCGTCTCGCCCGCGCTGTCGGTCCGCGCGCGGAGGAAGCGCCCGCGCTGGGCGCAGCTCCTCGGCGTCGGGAACGGTGAAGCCGCGCAGCCCGTCCTGCCCGAGCCGGTCCTCCGGCGGCTCACCGACTCCGAGGCCGCGCTCGTCGAGGCTGCAGACCTCTTCAACGCCAGCCTGTTCCGCCGCACGATCGAGGGCGTGACGCGCGCCCTCGGCGCCCCGCTCGTCTCCATCGTCCCGCTTTCGGGCGTCACGGGCGAGCTCGTCCTCACGTTCGCCTGGGAGATCACCTGGTACCAGTACCGGGTGCTCCCCGAGGCGGCGCAGCCCGTCCGCCTCGCCGACCGCGGCGCGGACATCGGCGAGATCGAGGCGGCGTTCACCGAGTGGAACGCGGCGCTCGACGAGAACGGCCGCGTCGTCCCGAACGCCGCGCGTTGACCGAGCCGCACGCGGACGGGCCGGGATCCGGCGCGCCCGCGCCGGTCGAGCCCGCCGCGGCGCCGGCGGCGTCTCCCGGCCGGCGGATCGCCTCGGGTCTCCTCGACGCGGCGCTCCTCCTGGTCGCGCTCGGGTTCGTCCTCGGCACCGAGCTCGCGTTCGCCTCCGAGAGCCAGCAGGACGTGTTCGTCGGAGGCTGGGTGGCCCTGTTCGCCCCGTTCTTCTTCGCCCTCTACCACGCGTACGGGACCGGGGCGACGCCGGGGCAGCTCGAGCTCCGGATCGGGCTCACGGATGCGCGCACGGGCGCGTTCGCCGGGCTCGGCCGCACGATCGTGCGGGCGTACCTCGGTGCGGCCTTCCTCGTCCTCGTGCTCCCGGCGGTCGTCGACTTCCTGTTCCTGCTCCGGGGGCGCTCTCTGCGGGACCGCATCACGCGGACGGCGGTAGTCGGAGTCTCGCTCGAGGGGAAGGCGCCCGAGCTCGCGGGTGAGACCGATCCCCGGCTGGCCGCGATCTTCCACCCGCCCGAGGGGACGCGGGAGTACCTCCGGCGGGGCTTCGAGCTGCTCCGGGCGAGGCCGCGGATGATCCTCGGGACGACGACCGCCGTGTACGGAGTGCTCCTCGCGATCGCCGTGATCCTCGGGTTCCTCGTCGTCGCCGACTCCCCGGACGTGTGGACGATCACGTACTACGCGTTCCTCGTCATCCTGCTCCTCGAGAGCGGCGTCTACTGGATGCAGGCAGCGCTCGTCGTCGCCGTGGAGGACACGCGCGTCGGCGGGGCGGACGCGTCCGTGTGGGCGACGGTCGTCCGGGCCTCGCGGCGCGCGAACGCGCTGACGGCGGCGCTCCTCGTGCTCCTCGCGTTCGCCGGCGCGTCGGTGTTCCTCCTTCTCGTGCCTCTCGTCCTCCTCGGACGGTTCGCCCTCGTCGCGCCCGCCCTCGTGCTCGAGGACACGCGCGTCCTCGGCTCCTTCGCGCGGAGCTGGGAGCTGACGCGGGGCCGGACGCTCCGGCTCTTCGGGTTCGTCCTCCTGAGCGGGCTCATCCTCATGTGGATCCCGGGCGCGGCGACGATGATCCCGGGCACGGTCGCCACCGCCGTCCTCGGCGACACGGCCGGCCTCGTCGTCCAGGCGGCGCTCGGCTCGGTCGTCCTCGTCGTCGTCCTCGCCTGGCTCGGCGCCGCCTGGGCGCTCGTGTACGAGGACGCCCGGCGCGCGCGGCCGGCGGGAGGGAGCGGCTGATGCTCCCGCTCACGGACGCCGTGAAGCCGGCGCGCTTCCCGTGGGTCACCGCCCTGCTCGTCGCCGCGAACGTCGCCGTCTGGCTCGCGTACCAGCTTCCGGCCGGGCTCGAGGAGTCGGTGGACGAGATCGGGTTCCGGGCCTGCTCGGTCGCCGGAGACTGCGCCGAGCCGACGCGGAGCTGGCCCCTGACGGCGACGGTGTCGATGTTCGCGCACGGCGGCTGGGCGCACCTCGTCGGGAACATGGTGTTCCTCGTCGCGTTCGGCGTCCGCGTCGAGGACAGGCTCCGGCCGGCTCGCTACCTCCCGCTGTACGTCGTCTCGGGCTACGCGGCGACCGCGCTCCAGGGCGGGGTCGAGCTCGCGTTCATGACGGAGGAGGACACGAACATCCCCGGCATCGGCGCGAGCGGCGCGATCTCGGGCGTGCTCGGCGCGTACGTCGTCCTGTTCCCGTTCGCCCGGATCGTCAGCGTCCTGCTCCCCGTGTTCTTCCTCCGCGTGCCGGCGCTCGCCCTGCTGCCCGTCTGGTTCGCGCTGCAGGCGCTCGCCGGCACGTACGGCCTGCTCCATCCCGAGCAGGAGTTCATCGGGATCGCATTCTTCGCCCACGTCGGCGGCTTCGTCGCGGGTGCGATCCTCGCGACGCTCATGGCGCCGGAGAGCTGGCCGCGCGAGCTCCCGCGGAGACCGGGGAGGCGTGTGGCCGAGCCGGTCTAGACTCCAGGCATGGCGACGACGAGCGTACGAACACACCAGAACTACATCGGCGGCGAGTGGGCGGACGCCGCCTCCGGCGACACCTTCGAGTCGACGAGCCCCGCCGACGGCGAGCTGATCGGCGTCTTCCCGAAGTCCGGCCCCGACGACGTCGACCGCGCGGTCGCGGCGGCGAAGGAGGCCTTCCAGGAGTGGAGGCTCGTGCCGGCGCCGAAGCGCGGCGAGATCCTCTACCGCTTCGCCCAGCTCGTCACCGACCACAAGGCGGAGCTCACCGACCTCATGACGCACGAGATGGGGAAGGTGAAGGCCGAGGCCGGCGGCGACGTCCAGGAAGCGATCGACATGAGCTACTACATGGGCGGCGAGGGCCGGCGCCTCTTCGGCCAGACGACCCCGTCCGAGCTCCGGAACAAGTTCCAGATGTCGGTCCGCATGCCGATCGGGGTCATCGGCGTCATCACGCCGTGGAACTTCCCGATCGCGATCCCCTCGTGGAAGATCGCGCCGGCCCTCGTGGCCGGGAACACGGTCGTCTTCAAGCCCGCGACCGACACGCCGGCGCTCGGCCAGCGCTTCGTCGAGCTGCTCGACGAGGCCGGGGTTCCCGCGGGCGTGGTGAACATCGTCCACGGCGGCGGCGGTGCGGTCGGCGACCGGCTCGTTCGGCACCCGGACGTCCCCGTCATCACGCTCACCGGCTCCCGCGAGACCGGGGTGAAGGTGCTCGAGGCCGCGGCCGAGCGGCTCAAGCACGTCCACCTCGAGCTCGGGGGCAAGAACGCGATCATCGTCATGGACGACGCCGACCTCGACCTCGCGGTCGACGGGATCCTCTGGTCCGCCTTCGGCACGTCGGGCCAGCGCTGCACGGCGACGAGCCGCGTGATCGTCCACGAGAGCCACTACGACACGCTCGCCTCCCGGCTCGTCGAGCGGGCGGAGAAGCTCCGCCTCGGGCCCGGGTGGGAGGACGAGACCGACGTCGGCCCCGTGATCAACGGCGCCGCGCTCGAGAAGATCCATTCCTACACGCAGGTCGGCAAGGACGAGGGCGCGACGATGCTCACGGGCGGCGAGATCGCGACAGAGGGCGACCTCGCCAAGGGCTTCTACTACCGACCGACGATCTTCGGCGACGTCGAGGCGGGCATGCGCATCGCGCAGGAGGAGATCTTCGGCCCGACGCTCTCGCTCATCCGCTTCCGCGACGAGGCCGAGGCGATCCGCATCTCGAACGGCATCCGCTACGGGCTCTCGTCCTCGATCTTCACGCGCGACGTGAACCGTGCCTTCCGCGCGATGCGCGACCTCGAGGCCGGGATCACGTACGTCAACGCCGGGACGATCGGGGCCGAGGTGCACCTCCCCTTCGGAGGCACGAAGGAGACGGGGAACGGCCATCGCGAGGCCGGCCAGGCCGCGCTCGACGTGTTCACGGAGTGGAAGTCCGTGTACGTCGACTACTCCGGGACGCTGCAGAGAGCCCAGATCGACACCCAGTGAGCGAGCGGGTCAAGCTCGTCTGGTTCGTCCCCCGCGAGGCCCTCGCGGCGACGAGGGACGCCGTCTTCGAGGCGGGCGCCGGGCGGATCGGCGACTACGAGCGCTGCTCCTGGTACGCGGCCGGGACGGGGACGTTCCTCGGGGGCGAGGGGACGGATCCCTCCGTCGGTCAGCGGGGGAGGGAGGAACGCGTTGCGGAGCTCCGGGTCGAGACGATCGTCCCGGCCGAGCTCGTGGCGCAGGTCGTCGCCGCGCTTCGCGCCGCCCACCCGTACGAGGAGCCGGCGTTCGACGTGTACCCGCTGGTGGACGTCTGAAGGCCCGGCTCTACACGGACGGCGGCTCGCGCGGCAACCCCGGCCCGGCGGCCTACGCGTACGTGCTCGAGACGGAGGACGGCACGGTGCTCGACGCCCGCGGGGAGGCGATCGGGATCGCGACGAACAACGTCGCCGAGTACGCGGCCCTCGTCGCGGGGCTCGCGCGTGCCGTCGAGGCCGGCGTCCGCGAGCTCGAGGTGGTCTCGGACTCGGAGCTCCTCGTGAAGCAGATGCGCGGCGAGTACCGGGTGAAGAACAAGGCCCTGCAGGGCTACTTCCTCGACGCCTCACGCCTCGCGCGGCAGATCCACCGCGTGACGTACACCGCCGTCCGCCGCGAGCACAACGAGCTCGCGGACAGCCTCGTCAACAGGGCGCTCGACCAAGCCGTGCCCTGAGCGGCCATCTCGTCACGACCCCGTCGTACGGGCACGATCGAGGACGGTCGGCGGGTGACTCCACGAGGCGTGGAGCCCGGTTGATACCCGGTGCGTCCCGCGTGCCGCCGGATCCGGTTCGACTCCGGCGCCTTCCGACTCCGTGAGACAATCAGAGCGATGGCGGAGCTCCACCACGTCCGCATCGAGTACTGCGTCCCCTGAGGGGCGCGGCCGAACGCCGCCGGTCTGGCGGCGCGCATCCTCGAGAGGTGGGAGGGAGCCGTGGCCGCGGTCGAGGTCGTGACCGGGACGGGTGGGATCTTCGACGTGCACGTGGACGGCGAGCTCGTGTTCACGAAGGCGATGCTCGGGCGCTATCCCGACCCGGACGACGTCGAGCCGCTCCTCGCAGCGAAGCTCGATGGCTAGGCGTCTCGCGCTCGCCTCGGTCCTGATCCTCTCCCACGCCGGATGCGGGGGAGGGGGCGGGAGCGGCACGGAGCTCGAGCCCGCGCCGGCCGTCGAGGGCTTCACGTTCTCCGATCGGAGCGCCGTCACCGAAGGGCGACCGATCGACGTCCGCTTCACCTGCGACGGCGAGGACGTCTCGCCGGCGCTCGCGTGGGAGGGCGTCCCGGAGGGGACGGCCGAGCTCGCGCTCGTCGTGGAGGATCCGGACGCGCCGGGGGCGACGTTCACGCACTGGCTCGTCTTCGGCCTCGACCCGACCGCCGGGGGCCTCCCCGAGGGCGCGCGGCCGCAGGGCGAGGGCACGAACGACTTCGGCGACGTCGGCTACGGAGGCCCCTGCCCGCCCGGAGGCGAGGAGCACCGCTACGTCTTCCGCCTGCTCGCGCTCCACGCTCCGAGCGGGCTCGAGTCGGCCGACGGCCGTGCGACCTTCGACGACGCGGTCGCGCCGAGCCTGCACGCGGAAGCCCGCCTGACCGCGACGTACGAGCGTCCCTGAGCCCTCAGTTCCTCAGGACGATCCAGACGTTGAGGCTCGTCGCGAAGACGATCCACGCGAGGTAGGGCACGAGCAGCCACGCGGCCGTCGTGTCCACGCGCCAGAACGCGACGACGGTCGCCGTGACGAGCACGCACAGCACGACGATGTCGAGGAGCGCCCACCCGGGCGCCCGGGCGCCGAAGAAGAGCCACGACCACGCGAGGTTCAGCGCGAGCTGCGCGAGGTAGAGGCCGAGCGCGACCTGGACGGCGCGCTCGTCGAGGCCCTCGCGCGCGACGAGCCAGGC
>CAZODN010000045.1:0-20043 GCA_964578545.1 uncultured Gaiellales bacterium | reverse complement strand
GCCGCCGACCTCGCAGAACCAGAAGACGATCGAGGAGGACCTCGTCGGCGTCGTGAGCGCGGCGCTCGACCTGCCGGACGCCGAGCTCGCGCACCGGTGCGAGCAGACGATCCGGAACTACGATCCGTGCATCTCCTGCGCGACCCACTTCCTCCGCTTCGAGGTGGAGCGGCTCTGAGCTCCGCCGCCGTCTGCCTCGGGAGCCGCTACCGGGGCGACGACGCGGTCGGCCCGCTCGTCGCCGAGCGGCTGCTCGACGCCGGCGCCCGGGTGCTCGACTGCGCGGACGAGCCGACGCGCCTCCTCGACGAGTGGGACGGGCTGGACACGGTGGTCGTGGTGGACGCCGTGGTGACGGGAGCTCCCGCCGGGACGCTCCATCGCGTCGAGACCCGCGACGGCCCGCTCCCGAGGGACCTGCGGCTCGCCTCGACCCACGCCGTCGGGGTGGCCGACGCGCTCGAGCTCGGCCGCGCCGTCGGCCGGGCGCCGCGCCGCGTGGTCGTCCTCGGCGTCGAGGGAGCCGTCTTCGGGATGGGGGACGAGCTGACGCCCGAGGTCGCCTCGGCGGTGGACGGCGTCGTCACGGCCGCGCTCGCCGAATTGGCGGAGGACGCCGGGTAGTGCACGAGCGGGCGCTCATGGACGACCTCCTCCGCAAGGTCCTCGCCGTCGCCGAGGCCGAGCGGGCCACGCGCGTCGTCCGGATCCGCGTCCGGCTCGGCGCCCTCTCGCACTTCACGCCGGAGCACTTCCGCGAGCACTGGGTGGACGCGTCACGCGGGACGCTCGCCGAGGGCGCGGAGGCGGACGCCACCCTGGACTCGGAGCTGGTCGGCGAGGCGGCGCAGGGCGTCGTCCTCGAGTCGGTCGAGGTCGCGTAGCCCGGGTCGTCGCGTGCGCGTCGCGATCGTGGGGGGCGGGATCCTCGGCCTGGCGGCCGGCCGGCTCCTCGCGCGCGAGCGGCCCGACGTCGAGGTCGTGCTGCTGGAGAAGGAGGCCTCGCTCGCCCGCCACCAGACCGGGCGGAAGGAGCGCCGGGCCGGGGGAGTCGTCTGGGTTCGCAACGCGCCGTCACCGGCCGCGACCTCCTCGCTCGCGATCGCCGAGGAGCTCGTCTCCCGCCTGGACGTCTGAGCGCCCGCGGAGGGCCTCTGGAGACATGGCCGTTCAGGACATGGCTGGTGGAGCCATCTTGCGGGCGTCGCCAAGACGGGCAACACTCCCGAGCATGAGGAGCACGGCGACGGCACTGCTGGCGGGGCTGGCCGCTCTCGGCGTGCCGTGCGCGCTCGCCGCGCTCTCGCTCGCGGTCCCGGCCTCGGCGCACTTCGACTCCTCCGACCGGTACACGCACGGCGGCTGCCCGGCGACGACCGCCAACCGCGTCGACCCGCTGAACGTCGTCTTCCGCGCGTGGGGGACGTACGGCCGCGCGCTCTCGCAGACGCAGAGCCACGCCGGGTGGGGTGACGACGGCGGGAGCACGCAGTCGTTCGCCGACCACGGGAGCTGCGCCCCGATGCACGGCCAGCGCGCGAGCAGCGGCGTCCTCTCCTCGCGGTTCCACATCCGCGTGCGCGGGCAGCACGAGGACTCCGTGCTCGGCTGGACGGCGACGGGGGACGCGCACCACGAGGACCTCGTCCTCACCTGCGGCCACGCCGTGGACGCGAACGGTCCCGAGGGCAGCGGGTTCGACCAGGGGCGGAACGAGCTCCGGTCGCGGTTCGCCGCCGCCGGCCACGCGATCTCGACCGGCAACTGGTGGGGCAACACGCAGAACTTCAAGCAGTGCGACGGCGACCTCGCCGGGTCGAACGGCTACACGACGTACATCACCCTGCACCAGGTCAATCACTGAACCGTGACGAGATCACGACACCTCGCGCTCGCCGCCGCGCTCGCCGCGGGCCTCCTCCTCGTCGTCGCGCTCGGCCGGGCGGCGACCGTCGCCGGGCAGAGAGGCGTGCCCGGTGGCGCGCCCGTCCACGGCAACTCCTCGCTCGAGGCCGCGCGCGGCCTCCCCGGCGGCGCGCCGTACTTCGCGGGCGCGAGCGTCGCCGGGCTCCCGCTGACGGCGGTCGAGCGCCGGAGCGACTCGGCGCGGTACGTGTCCGTCCTCTACGGGGACTGCCTCGCGGTCGACCACCAGGGCTGCGCGCTCCCGCTCGAGATCCAGACGTGGCCGGCGTGCGTCCGGAGCCTCGCCGACTACGACGAGAGCGACCCGCTCGCGCCCCGGCCGGAGCGGATGCGCGTCCGCGGCGTTCCCGCCGCCGTCCTCGACGAGGGCCGCCAGCTCGAGCTCCAGACGGGGAGCTCCACGGTCGTGATCTTCGGGGAGTCGCGGGCGCTCGTGAACCGGGCGGCGGCGGCGCTCAGGCGGGCGGACGGCGGCGACCGGGCCGGCGACCCCCTGCGCCCGCCGGTGCCGGGCGCCATGGAGGGGACGCTCGCCTGCCCGGAGTGAGCGGCTCTCTCGCCCCGGCGGGTGCGGTCGTTCGCCGGGTGCCCCTCACGGGCACGAGTGCTACACTCAGGTGTAACACCAGGAGCGACGAGCGTGCCGACCCCTCACAAGCGCATTCCGGTCATCCGAGACCCTGAGCTCGGCGATGCCCTGGAGCGGGTCGCGCCCTACTACCGGGGCGTGGCGCCGGCGCGGATCGTCCACGACCTCGCCGTTCGTGGCGCCGACGCGATCGTCGAGGAGCGCCGACGAGCCGAGGACGCGATCGAGCGGCTCGTCGCCCTGTCGACCGAGCAGGGCGGCGTGATCGACTGGGACGCTCTCGAGCGCGTCGACGACCTCGCCTGGGGCGAGTAGCCGCGTGGCGAGACCCCCGTACGACGGTCGCGTCTACCTCGCCGACAGCTCGGCGTGGTCGAAGGCGTCGCACCCCGACGTGCGCGACGAGTGGGCGGCGGCGCTCCGGAACCACCAACTCGTGACCTGTCCGATCGTCAAGCTCGAGCTGCTCTACTCGACCCGGGACGGCGACGCGTACGACGAGCTCGACGAGCAGCTGGGAGCTCTCCGGGACGTGCCGATCACCCGCTCGACGACGAATGCGGCTCTGTCGGCGCTGCGCTCGCTGGCGCACGCCCATCCCCTCCGTCATCGGAGCGTGAAGCTCCCGGACCTCCTGGTCGCAGCGGCCGCCCAGGACGGAGCCGTCGGCGTCCTCCACTACGACGCGCACTTCGACCGGCTGGCCGAGGTGCTTGCGTTCGAGAGCCGCTGGATCGCGCCGGCCGGCGCGATCTGACATCCGTGCCCGAGCTCCGCCGGCGCCCGGGCGGCGCTGCGGGGCGGGCTTCCGTCTCCTGCTGAGCGAGCCTCGTGGCTCCTCGGGCTCCCCCCACTGGTCCGACGCCGAACAGCGGGCTGCGCTGATGGGCCGTGAAGGATTCGAACCTTCGACCTTGGGATTAAGAGTCCCCTGCTCTACCAGCTGAGCTAACGGCCCGCGAAACCAAGTCTAGCCCGCGGTCGCCGGCCCCTTCTTCGGTTCCGTCCCACGACGACCTCGGCTTGGAGTAGTCTCGGCACCTTGCGCAAGGCGCTCGTCCAACTCGCCGCGATCGGCGTTGTCATCGGCGTGCTGGTCACGTTGGTGGCCGTCCTGTTCCAGTGGCTGCCGACCTCCGCGAGCGAGGAGTTCGACCGCATCCAGGACATCTACTGGTTCGCGACGGTGATCTCGATCGTGATCTTCTCGCTCGTCACCGCCGTGGTCGTGTACGCGGTGTGGAAGTGGCGCGTCTCGCCCGACGACGACGCGGACGGCCCGCCGATCCACGGGAACACGAAGCTCGAGGTCATCTGGACGGCGATCCCCGCGGTGCTCGTGATCGTGCTCGGCATCCTGAGCGCGGTCGTCCTCTCGGAGAACGGGAAGGCCGAGGACAGTCCCGTGGAGGTGAAGGCGATCGGGCAGCAGTTCGCCTGGAAGTTCGACTACGGCGACTTCAGCTCCGGCGAGCTCGTGCTCCCGGTGAACGAGCAGGTGAAGGTGACGATGGAGGCGCTCGACGTCATCCACTCGTTCTGGGTCCCCGAGTTCGGGCAGAAGCAGGACGCCGTCCCCGGCATGGAGACGTCGATCCTGGTGACGCCGACGCGGACGGGTGAGTTCGCGGTCGTCTGCACGGAGCTCTGCGGGCTCGGCCATGCGACCATGCGCGCGAAGGCCCGTGTGGTGACGCGGGCGGAGTTCGACGCCTGGATGAAGGAGAACGCCACGTGACGGCAACGCACCACGACACCGACGTGACCTCCGTGCCTGCGCAGTTCGCGCCGCCGCCTCGCGGCCCGGCGTGGCGCCTCGTCTTCGGGCCCGGCCTCGTCCGTGGCGCGTGGATGGGGCTCGCCGGCTTCGGCATCGGTGCGCTCCTCGTCGTCCTCCTCCGTGCCTGGTGGGGCTGGGATCCCGCGTGGGACAACGAGATCGTGCTGGTCGTCGGGGCGATGACGCTCGGGCCGATCTTCTTCCTCGCCGGTCTCGGCGCCTTCGACTACTGGCTCTACTACCTCTCCGGCCGTCCCACGCGCCCCGAGGACCACTCCGGCCACGGCGCGTACTCCTGGAAGGACTACTTCCGCGTCAACACCGACCACAAGGTCATCGGCGTCCAGTACCTCGTCACGACGTTCGTCTTCTTCGTGATCGGCGGCCTCGCGGCGATGTTCTTCCGGGCGGAGCTCGCGGAGCCGGGGCTGCAGTTCGTGGACTCGCAGACCTTCAACGGCCTCGTCTCGATGCACGCGACGCTGATGATCTTCCTCTTCATCATCCCGGCGTTCGCCGGCCTCGCGAACTTCGCCGTCCCGCTCATGCTCGGCGCGCCGGACATGGCGTTCCCGCGGCTCAACGCCCTCTCGTACTGGCTGCTCCCCATCGCGGGCGTCATGTTCCTCGCGAGCTTCGTCGCGCCGGGCGGCTCCTTCGCGTCCGGCTGGACGGGCTACGCGCCGCTGGCCGAGGGGCAGCCGCTCGGGCAGACGTTCTTCAACATGGGCGTGCAGTGGGCCGGCGCCTCGAGCATCCTCACGGCGCTCAACTTCCTCGTCACGATCATCACCATGCGCGCGCCCGGGATGACGTTCTGGCGCATGCCGCTCCTCGTGTGGGCGAACTTCACGACGTCGCTGCTCGTCGTCATCGCGACGCCCTTCATCGCCGGCTCGCAGTTCTTCGTGCTCTTCGACCGGATCATGCACACGAGCTTCTTCATCCCGGAGGGCGGCGGCTACGTGCTCGGCTACCAGCACATCTTCTGGTTCTACTCGCACCCGGCCGTCTACATCATGATGCTGCCCGGCTTCGGGATCGTCTCGGAGGTGATCTCCTCGATGTCGCGGAAGCCGGTGTTCGGCTACCGCTTGATGGCGCTCTCCCTGATGGGGATCCTCGTGCTCGGGTTCGCGGTGTGGGCGCACCACATGTTCGTCGCGGGCATGGCGGACTGGCTCCGCGTCCCGATGATGGTCTCGACGCTCCTCATCGCCGTCCCCACCGGGATCAAGGTCTTCTCCTGGCTCGCCACGCTGTGGCGCGGCCGCATCCACCTGACGACGCCGATGCTCTTCGCGCTCGGGTTCCTGACGATGTTCGTCATCGGCGGCCTCTCGGGCATCTACCTCGGCTCGGTTCCGATCGACATCCACGCCTCCGACACGTACTTCGTCGTCGCGCACATCCACTACGTGCTGTTCGGCGGCTCGGTGTTCACGATCTACGCCGGCATCTACTACTGGTTCCCGAAGATGACCGGGCGCATGTACTCGGAGACGCTCGGGAAGTGGCACTTCTGGATCACGTTCGTGAGCTTCAACCTCACGTTCTTCCCGATGCACTACGTCGGGCTGCGGGGGATGCCCCGTCGCGTCTTCGACTACGACGAGGCCTTCGGCGACCTCAACTTCGTCATCTCGATCGCGTCGTTCGCGCTCGGGGCGTCGTTCGTCATCTTCGCCTACAACATGATCGTCAGCTGGGCGCGCGGCCCGGTCGCCGAGCCGAACCCGTGGCGCGCCAACACGCTCGAGTGGCAGGTCTCGTCGCCTCCGCCGGTGTTCAACTTCGACGAGATCCCGCAGGTCGTCGGTGGCCCGTACGAGTACGGCGTCCCGGGCGCGCGGCACGCGATCCTGCGCCCGACGCGTGAGGCGCAGGAGGTCCCCGCATGAGCGACGGCATGAGTGATGGCGCGACCACCGTCCTCGTCGTCGCGAACGAGACGCTCGTCGGCACCGAGCTCGTCGACGCGCTTCGGCGGCGCGCCGAGGCGGGGCCGATCCGCGTCGTCGTGGTCGCGCCGGTGACCCAGCCGCGCGAGGGGTACGTCGTCTACCGCGACTCGCGGCGGGCAGCCGCCGGGCGGAGACTCGAGCGCGTCCTCACGGCTCTCCGCGAGGCGGGGATCCCGGCCCACGGCGGCGTCTTCGACGACGAGCCGCTCGCCGCGGTCAAGGACGTACTCGCCTCGGAGGAGGTCGACGAGATCGTCGTCTGCACCCATCCCGAGACGAAGTCCGGCTGGCTCAGGCGGAACCTCGTCGACGAGATCCGCAGGGCGGCGGGGGCGCGGCCGGTGGAGCACGTCGTGTCCGAGACGGCCCTGCAGGCAGGCGCCAACGTCCTCGTCGTCGCCAACGAGACCGTCCTCGGCGCCGCGCTGCTCGATCGGATCAGGGCGCGGGCGCAGGAGAGCCCCGCGAGCTTCCTCATCGTCTGCCCGCAGAGCGACCCCGCGGCGGGGCGGCACCCCGAGGCCGAGCGGCGCCTGCGGGCGGCGCTCTCGCTCCTCCGCTCGGAGGGGATCGACGTGCACGGCCAGATCGCGCACCCGGACCCGTTCACGGCCGCGGTCGAGGCGGTCGAGGACGACCGCACGGACGAGATCATCGTCTCGACGTTCCCCGGCGAGCGCTCCGGGTGGCTTCGCCGCGACCTCGTCGGCCGGCTCCGGGCCGAGACGGGCCTCCCCGTCGAGCACGTCGTCGCGGAGCAGGCGGAGGTGACTGCGTGAGCGCTCACGCCGAGGCGCACGAGCACCACGGCCCGCCGCTCGCGAACCAGAGCTCGCGCGTCGACCCGCGCGTGCTCGGCATGCTCATGTTCATCGGCTCCGAGATCATGCTCTTCGGGTCGTTCTTCGCCGCCTACTTCTTCATCCGGGTCGTGAACCCGGAGGCTTCCACGATCACCCCCGAGGCGTGGCAGTTCTGGCCTCCGTGCAAGGAGCCGCCGGTGGGCGGGAAGTGCCTGGCCGGCCAGTACGAGTTCCCGGTCTTCGTCGCCGGCGTGAACACGGCCATCCTCGTGACGTCGAGCTTCACCATGCACTGGGCGCTCCAGTCGATCAAGCGCGGCCAGCGCGCCGCGTTCCTCGCGGGGATGGTGCTGACGTTCCTCATGGGCCTCGCGTTCCTCATCACGCAGGTGATCGAGTACCTGAACGTCGGCTTCAACACCGGCGACGGGGCGTTCGCGTCGGTCTTCTTCGGGCTCACGGGCCTGCACGGCGCCCACGTCGCCGTCGGGCTCAGCCTCCTCGGGATGGTGATCATCCGGGGCTTCCGCGGCCACTACTCTCCCGAGCACCACCATGGCGTCGAGCTGCCCGGGATCTACTGGCACTTCGTCGACGTCATGTGGATCGTCGTGTACGCGACCGTCTACCTCCTCTGAGCAGTGGCGGTTCACGGACACGCAGCGACCGCGGCCGCGAAGTGGCCGCCTTCAGGAGTTTTCCGGCGCAAGGCGTCCGCTTCTGCGGATCGCCTGCTCGCCGACTAGCCATGGAGAGCCCGTTCCGCAGCGAGGCAGCGGCGTTCCGGTTCCTGCTGGTCACGCTGGGCGCCTTCGCGCTCATCGTGGTCGCCGCCTGGATCGACCCCCTGCTCGGGCTCGTGGTCTGGATCGCGCTCTCCGCCGCAGCCGTCGTCGTGTACCTGCGCCAGCGCGGCCCCGGACCGCAGGCCGAGCACGTCGAGCACGTCGGCTCGCCGGAGGTGCGCCGCGTCCTCGTGGTCGCCAACGAGACGATCGGCCGCGAGGAGCTCGTGAGCGCGATCGGCACGCGCTCTCTCGCCGAGCAGACGAGGTTCCTCGTCGTCGCGCCGGCGCTGACCTCGTCCGTGAAGGCGTGGATGAACGACGAGGACCCCGCGCGCGCTGCCGCGCAGGAGCGCCTCGACGCGATGCTCGAGCGCCTGACTGCGGCCGGGATCGAGGCGACGGGGCAGATCGGCGACACCGACCCCCTCGTCGCGATCGAGGATGCGGTTCACACGTTTCACCCCGACGAGATCGTCATCTCCACGCACCCGCCCGGCCAGTCGAGCTGGCACGAGGAGGGCGTCGTCGAGGCCGTCCGCGTGCGCTTCGACGTGCCCGTCTCGGAGGTCGTGGTCAAGCCCGACGCGCAGTAGCGCGCGTCGTCGGGCGGGGGCGACGCCTACTTGCCCGCGACGGACGACACGTACTCGGAGACCGCCTGGATCTGCGCCTGGTCGAGCGACGCCTTGAACGAGGGCATCGCGCCCTTCCCGTTCGTGACGCGGTCGGCGACGAGCGCCTGCGACGGCTTCGCGTCGTCCAGGTTCGGGCCGACCGCGCCGGTCGTGCCGGCGTCCGCGAGCGTGTGGCAGCTCCCGCAGTTCGTCGCGAAGATCGTCTTCCCGTCCGTCGGCTTCTCGGCGGTCACGCCCGTGCCGGCGACGGCCCCGACGTACGCAGCCACGTCCGCGATCGCCTGATCCTGATCCTCCACGCAGAACGCGTCGCCCTGGACGTCGTCGCAGCTCGGCAGCGTCTCGTCGGGCCCCGGCATTCCGGGTGAGCCGGTGACGGGGCTCGTGACCGGGTAGCGGATCTGCTCCGCCACGACCTGGGTGAAGGTGTCGGAGGTCATCCCTGCTTCCCGGGCCTGAGCGAAGGCGTCGTCCAGGTCCGGGCCGACCGTCCCCGCCGTCCCGGCCTCGGCGAGCGTGTGGCAGCCGCCGCACCGGTCGATGAACAGCTGCTTCCCGGCGCCCTGGCTCCCGCCGCTCACGTACCCGCCCGTCCCACAGCCGGCGAGCGCGACGGAGACCACGGCCGCGCACGCGGCGGTCAGGACGGTGAGCCTCACGGAGGGCGAGTCTAACCATGTCGCGCGCGACCGGGACCGCCAACTGCGGCGCGCGTGGTCGTCGGTGACGCTGCGGCTCGAGGGCCGGGGGCGTGCCCCGCCTCAGCCGTTCCCGCCGGATGCGCGGAGCTGCTTCAGCAGGCGCTTGACCTCGCGGGCGCTCGGGTCGTCGGGCGCGAGCTTCAGGAACTGCTCGTAGGCCGCGATGGTCGTCGCGCGGTCGCCGACGGTCTGTGCGGCCTGGGCAAGCTCGAGCTGGACGGTCGGGTCCTTCGGCCGCGCCGCCGCGATCTTCTTGTACGTCTCCACGGCCTGCGCGGCAGCGGTCTGGAGCTCGCCGTACGCGGCGGAGATCTCGTCGTCGTAGTTGGACACGACGGCGTTCGTGATCGGGTCGGGCGTGAGCGGGACCGTCCCGAGCTGGAAGGCGCTGTCCGCGGCCGATCCGGGCGCCAGCCTCTGGCTGCGGTACTGGAGGATCTGCGCGCGCTCCTGCGCCGTCTGGGCCTTCGTGAGGTACAGCCCGGCGAGCTCGCGCAGCGCGTCCGTGTCCTTCGGGCGCAGCGCGACGAGACCCTCGAGCGCCTCGATGGCGCCGTCGGTCGAGCCGGCGGCCTCCTGGGCGTTCGCGAGGTCGCGGAACGCCTGGGGGTCCTTCGGGTTCTCGGAGACGCGCTTCTCGGCCTCGGAGACGGACGGGATCCCGGAGCCCGAGCCGGAGCCGCGGAAGATGTCGCCGACGCCGACGCCTCCCGCGCCGACGCCGAAGCCGACGAAGCCGAGCGCGAACGCGAGCGCGAGCAGGAAGAACATCCACTTCGCGTGCCTGCGGAGCCGCGGGAAGAACATGGTGTCCTCGATCACGACGTCGGAGCGTCGCGTCGCAGCAGCCGGCTTCGCGCGCTGCGCGCTGCGCCGATCAGCTCGTGCCATGTCTTCCCTCCTTTCTCGTACCGCGGTTCGCCGGAGACGAGAGTAGCGAGGACGCGCTCGGGGGAGCCGCCGAGGACCGCTGCCGTAACGGGATCTTCCCACGGCAGAAACGGCGTCTCCACGAGCGAGAGGATCGTGAGGTCGGCCTTCTTCCCGGGCGCGAGGGAGCCGAGCGAGGCCTCGAGCCCGAGCGCCCTGGCGCCGCCGAGCGTCGCCAGCTCGAGGGCCTCCGCCGCGCTCAGGGCACCCGGCCGGCGCTCGCGCGCCCGCGCGGCGAGGATCGCCGCTCGCATCTCGTCGAACATGTCGAACGACGGCGTCGAGGCGGGGCTGTCGGTGGCGATGCTCACCCGGATCCCTGCCTCGCGGAGCTCGCGGAGCGGCGCGACGCCGCAGCCGAGGAGCGCGTTCGAGCGCGGGCAGTGGGCGACCGCGACGTCGTGCTCGGCGAGGAGCGCGATCTCCTCGGGGTCGGCCTGGACGCAGTGCGCCGCGAGGACCCGCGGGCCGAGCAGCCCCGCGTCGGCCAGCGCGCGGATCCCCGTCGTCCCGGGCGGCGGGACGAGCCACTCGGCGAACGCCTCCCAGGGACCGGTGCCCGTTTGCAGGAAGAGCGTCTCCGCCTCGCTCTCCGCGAGGTGGGTCGCCACGGGGAGCCCGAGCCGGACGGACGCCTCGTAGAGCGCGGTCGTGCACGTGTACGGCGCGTGGGGCGAGATGCCGAGCCGCACGTCGTCGGAGAGCGCGCCGGCGATCCGCTCGCGCATCGGCTCGAAGCTCGTCGCGATCGGCTCCGCCGTCTCGCCGAACACCTCGAGGTAGACGATCGCCCGCAGCCCGAGCTCGGCGCACGCGGGCGCCGCGGCGCCGCTGAAGGAGCAGTCGCCGACGGTCGTGATCCCCGAGCGGAGGCACTCGAGCGCGCCGAGCCGCGCGATCGCCTCCATCTCCTCGAAGCCGATCCGCCGCTTGCGCTCGATGTGGAGGCCGATCCACGTCGGGAAGTCGAGCCCGTCGCCGAACCCCGCGTAGCTCGCGTACTCGAGGTGGGTGTGGCTGTCGACGAACCCGGGGAGGATCACGCAGCCGTCGAAGCGCTCGCTCGCGCCCAGCTCCGCCGCGGCGCCGACGGCGGCGATCGTCCCGTCGTCGGCGATCGCGACCGCCCCGTCCCGGATCGGGGCGCCCTCGACGGGCACCACCCAGTCCGCGCTCAGGGCTCTCACGACAGCCCGGCTTCGGCGAGCTCCTCGTCCCACGCGTGCTGCCAGCGCCGCTCCATGAGGACGGCGATCCAGATCGTGAGCTCGTAGAGGAGGACGAGCGGCACGACCTCGAACGCGAGGGACACCGGGTCCACCGTCGGGAGCAGGATCGCGAAGGAGAGGAGGAGCACGAAGGCGATGCTGCGGTTCTTCCGGAGGCGAGTGGCGCTCAGGACGCGCAGCCTGACGAGCCCGAGCACGAAGATCGGCATGAGGAACGCGAGCCCGCCGGCGAGGAGCGTCATCGCCGCGAACGAGTAGTAGTAGCTCGCGCGGATCTGGATGTCGTAGAGGTTCTCGTCGTACGAGGTGAGGAAGTCGAGCGCGCGCGGCAGGACGACCGTGTACATGAACGCCACGCCGCACGCGAAGAGCCCCGTCGCGAGCAGGACGAAGCCGAGGACGACGCGCTCGAAGTGCGGCGACACCGCGGGCGCGAGGAAGGCCCAGAGCTGCCACAGGAGCACCGGGACGGCGATCGCGAGCGCGGCGATCAGGCTCACCTTCACCGACGTCGTGAAGGGCTCCGTCACGCCGAGCGTGACGAGCTTGCGGTCGTCCGGCAGCGGCGCCGTGAGCCACTCCATGAGCCGCTCGTGGAACGCGAACGTGAGCAGGAACGCGGGGACGATCGCGATCAAACAGATGATCAAGCGCGACCGGAGCTCGTCGAGGTGCTCGACGAGGGTCGCCTCCTCACCGTGGGAGAGCCGGCGGGGCAGCCAGCGGCGGAACACCGGCGGTTGTCCCTAGGAGACGGTCTCCCGCTCCGACTCCGGCGCCGTCGCCTGCGTTGCGGCAGGCTCGGGCGGAGCGGCGGGAAGCTCCTGCGGCGGGGCAGGCGTGGGAGCCGTCGTGGACACGGACTCCTCGACTCCGGTGACGCCTTCCTTGAACTCCCGCATCCCCTTGCCGAGCGACCGGCCCATCTCCGGGAGGCGCTTGGCCCCGAAGACCAAGAGGAGCACGACGAGGAGGATGAGGAGCTCCCAGATCGAGATGCCGAACGGCATGCGCGCACCTTAGCACCGTGCGCGCGCGGTACGGGCCCGCGCGGCGGGAAGCGGCGGCACGCCCAGCCGCGCCCCCGGCGTCGCGGCACGGTCCGGCTACGATGCGGCGACAGCGGGCGTGAGGCCGGCTGACGGACGTTCCGGGAGGACCCCTACGCATGGCGCAGCTCGAGATCAGGAATCTCCACGTCGCCCTCGAGGACGGCACCGAGATCGTCAAGGGCGTCGACCTGGCGGTGGACGTCGGCGAGCGCCACGCGATCATGGGGCCGAACGGGTCCGGGAAGTCGACGCTCGCGTATGCCCTCATGGGCCACCCGAGCTACGAGATCACCGAGGGGAAGATCCTGTTCGGCGGCGAGGACGTCACCGAGCTCGGCCCTGACGAGCGCGCGCAGGCGGGCATGTTCCTCGCGTTCCAGCACCCGCACGCGATCCCGGGCGTGACGGTGACGAGCTTCCTGCGCAGCGCGATCAACGCAGTGCGCAAGGCGCGTGCGGGCGGCGTGGACGACCCCATCCCGATCCCGGAGTTCCGCAAGGAGCTGATGGCCGCGATGGAGCGGCTGAAGGTCTCGCGCGAGCTCGCGTCGCGGTACGTGAACGACGGCTTCTCGGGCGGCGAGCGCAAGCGCGTCGAGGTGCTCCAGCTCGCGATGCTGAAGCCGAAGATCGCCATCCTCGACGAGACCGACACCGGCCTCGACATCGACGCGCTCCGCATCGTCGCGGGCGGGGTGAACGAGCTCGTCGGCCCGGAGATGGGCGCGCTCCTCATCACCCACTACCAGCGCCTCCTGAACTACATCAAGCCCGACTTCGTCCACGTCTTCATGGACGGCAGGATCGTCGCCGAGGGCGGCCCGGAGCTCGCCACGACGCTCGAGGCCGAGGGCTACGAGGCATTCGCGCCGACTGCCGTCGGAGGTGAGGCATGAGCACGCACGAGACCGATGTCGTCAGGGAGATCCGCGCCGAGTACGAGTACGGCTGGTCGGATCCCGAGCACTACGTCTTCAAGTCCGGCCGCGGGCTCTCGCACGAGCTCGTGGAGGCGATCTCGCAGCACAAGTCCGAGCCCGAGTGGATGCGGGAGTTCCGGCACCGGAGCCTCGACTACTTCCTCGCGCGCCCGATGCCGACCTGGGGCGCCGACCTCTCCGGGATCGACTTCGAGAACATCTACTACTACATCAAGCCCACCGAGAAGCAGGCGGAGTCCTGGGAGGACCTCCCGGCGGACATCAAGGACACGTGGGACAAGCTCGGGATCCCGGAGGCGGAGAAGAAGTACCTCGCCGGCGTCGGGGCCCAGTACGAGTCCGAGGTCGTCTACCACAAGCTCCAGGCCGACCTCGAGTCGAAGGGCGTGATCTTCCTCGACATGGACTCGGGGCTGCGCGAGCACGAGGACCTCGTCAAGCAGTACTTCGGCACCGTGATCCCGCAGAACGACAACAAGTTCGCAGCGCTGAACTCGGCCGTCTGGTCGGGCGGCTCGTTCATCTACGTGCCGCCGGGCGTGTCGATCGAGATGCCGCTGCAGGCCTACTTCCGCATCAACGCGGAGAACATGGGCCAGTTCGAGCGCACGCTGATCATCGTCGACGAGGGCGCGTACGTGCACTACGTCGAGGGCTGCACCGCGCCGATCTACTCCTCCGACTCGCTGCACTCGGCGGTGGTCGAGATCATCGTCAAGAAGGGCGGCCGCTGCCGGTACACGACGATCCAGAACTGGTCCAACAACGTCTACAACCTCGTCACGAAGCGCGCCGTCGCATACGAGGACGCGACGATGGAGTGGGTCGACGGGAACCTCGGCTCGAAGGTGACCATGAAGTACCCCGCGATCTGGCTCATGGGCGAGGGCGCGCACGGCGAGGTGCTCTCGATCGCGTTCGGCGGCAAGGGGCAGCACCAGGACGCGGGCGGCAAGGTCGTCCACGTCGCCCCGCGGACGTCGTCCGTGATCACGTCGAAGTCGATCTCCAAGGACGGCGGCCGCGCGGGCTACCGCGGGCTCTTGCAGGTCGCGAAGGGCGCCGTCGGCTCGAAGTCGAAGGTCGTCTGCGACGCGCTGATCCTGGACGAGGAGTCCCGCTCGGACACGTACCCCTACATCCAGGTGGACGAGAACGAGGTCGACCTCGGGCACGAGGCGACGGTGTCGAAGATCGGCGAAGAGCAGCTCTTCTACCTCATGAGCCGCGGTCTCTCGGAGGCCGAGGCGAGCGCGATGATCGTGTCCGGCTTCATCGAGCCGATCACGAAGGAGCTCCCGCTCGAGTACGCCGTCGAGATGAACCGCCTCATCCAGCTCCAGATGGAGGGCTCTGTCGGGTGATCGTCGAGCGCACCGACTTCATCTCGGTGCCGGTCACCGATCTCGAGCGCTCGACCGCCTTCTACCGCGACACGCTGGGCCTCGAGCAGACCGGGGAGGGCGCCTGGCCCGAGTTCCGGCTCGGCGAGAACGCGTTCCTGTACCTGCTCGACCCGACGAACCTCGGGCAGGAGTTCCGCGGTCCGCACACCTCGGCGACCGCGCTGCGCGTCGCGGACGTCGCGGAGGCGCGCGCGGAGCTCGAGGCGAAGGGCGTGACGTTCCTCGGCGAGACGTTCGACTCCGGCGTCTGCCACATGGCGCCGTTCACGGATCCCGACGGCAACGTCTTCATGCTCCACCGGAGGTACGCGCCGTACCCCGACGGCTCCACGCCCTGATGCAGTTCGAGCAGGTGGACTTCGTTTCGCTGCCGACCCGGGACGTGGCGAAGGCCGTCGCCTTCTACCGCGACGTGCTCGGTCTCCCGGAGAGCGAGTACGCAGAGGGTGAGGTCGAGGCGCCGAACGTGACGTTCTCGTTCTGGGCTCCCGAGGAGGAGGGCGAGGAGTTCGTCGCCAACACCGCGGGCGTTGCGCTGCGGGTTGCCGACGTGTCGGCTGCCGTCGAGGAGGCACGCGCCGCCGGGGCGGAGATCGTCGGGATCGAGGACACCGGCGTCTGCCACATGGGCTTCATCAAGGATCCCGACGGGAACGTCGTCATCCTCCACCGGCGTTACGCGCCGAAGGTGCGTCGTGGCGAGACCTGAGATCCTCGGGCGCTACCGCGCGCTCCCGCTCCCGACGACACGGGACGAGCACTGGCGCTTCACCGACCTCTCCGGCTTCGACCCGGACGCGTGGACGGCCGACGGCGACGTGGCCGTCGCGGTTCCGCCGACCATGCTCGAGCTGGACGTCACCGGCGCCGCGCACGTGAGCGAGGGCGAGCTGGAGATCGTGTCCGCGCCGGAGGGCGTCCGCTTCGAGCCGCTGCCCGAGGATCACGAGCTCCTCTACTCGCTCGTCGGCTGGGACGAGAAGTTCGCGGCGCACAACGCGGCGATGTGGACGAGCGGCCTGCTCGTGCACGTCCCCGAGGGGATCGAGCTCGAGAAGCCGCTGTACGTGCGGATCGCCAACGCGGTCGAGGGCGGCTCGGTGTTCTGGCGCCTCCTCGTCGTCGCCGAGCCGGGAAGCAGGTTCACGCTCGTCGAGGAGTACACGTCCGCGAGCCCCGAGCTCGTGGGGTACACGAACGCGGCCGTGGAGATCGTCGTGCGGGACGGCGCGAAGGTCGAGTACGTGTCCGTCCAGAACCTGTCGCGCGGGACGTGGCACTTCGCCTCGCACCACGCGCGCGTCGAGCGCGACGCCGAGCTCGACTGGGTCGCGGGCGGGTTCGGCTCGGCGAAGGGGAAGGTGCGGATCCAGAACGATCTCGCCGGCCCGGGCGCGACCTCCCGCGTGACCGGCGCGTACTTCGCGGACGGCACCCAGCACCTCGACTACGACACGTTCCAGGAGCACATGGCGCCCTCGACGACGTCCGACTTCGCCTTCAAGGGGGCGCTTCGCGACGAGGCGCGGGCCGTCTGGCGCGGGATGATCCGCGTCGAGGAAGGCGCGCAGAAGACGAACGCCTACCAGGAGAACCGCAACCTCCTCCTGTCGAAGACTGCGCACGCGGACTCGATCCCCGGCCTCGAGATCATGGCCAACGACGTCCGTTGCACCCATGGCGCGACGCTCGGGCGGGTCGATCGCGAGCTCCTCTTCTACCTCATGACCCGTGGGCTCACGCGGTCCGAGGCCGAGCGCCTCATCGTGCGCGGGTTCTTCCAGGACGTGCTCGACCGCGTCGAGCTCGAGCCGGTGCGCGACGCGCTGGCCGCGGCGCTGGAAGCGCGCATCCCCCAGGCGTAGGCGTGAGCGGAACGGCAGGTGCCTGGCTGAAGCCAGTCACCGCGCGCGCTTCAGCGCGCCTCGCCGCCTGCCTGGCGCCCCGGCCAGCCGCTACCCTCGCGCCATGAGCGAGAAGCTGGAGCTGACCGACGAGGAGTGGCGGGCGCGGCTGACGCCCGAGCAGTACCACATCCTCCGCGAGGCGGGCACGGAGCGCGCGTTCACGGGGGCGTACTGGGACGAGCACGACGAGGGCGTCTACCGCTGCGCCGGGTGCGGCGCGGAGCTCTTCCGCTCGGAGACGAAGTTCGACTCCGGGAGCGGCTGGCCGAGCTTCTTCGAGCCGGCGTCGCTCGCGAGCGTCGTGACCGAGACCGATACGAGCTACGGGATGGTGCGCACCGAGGTGCTGTGCGCGGCCTGCGGCGGCCATCTCGGCCACGTCTTCGAGGACGGCCCGGAGCCGACGGGGCTCCGCTACTGCATCAACTCGGCCGCGCTCGACCTCGAGCGACCGGCCTGACCCGGCCGTGACGAGCTGCTGCCGGGCCCGGCCGGCCGAGCAGGTGTTCGGACCGGTGACGGCGCGGCAGAGCCTGGAGAAGTACCGCAAGAAGGGGCTGGGCGACCTCTCCCGGAGGATGGTCGCCGCGGCGATCGCGGGCGGGGCCGGAGGCGCGCGCGTGCTCGAGATAGGCGGCGGCATCGGTGCGATCCAGGCAGAGCTCCTGGAGGCGGGCGCCGAGCGGGGCGAGATCGTGGAGCTCGTGGGCGCGTACGAGGAGCCCGCGTACGAGCTCGCTCGCGAGAAAGGGCTCGACGGTCGCGTGTCGTATCGCGTCGCGGACGTCCTCGAAGCCCCGGACGCGGTCGAGCCGGCGGACGTGGTCGTCATGAACCGGGTCGTGTGCTGCTCTCCCGACGGCGTCGACCTCGCGGCGGCGGCGGCGCGCCTCACGCGGCGCACGCTCGTCCTCAGCTTCCCCCGCGACGTCTTCTGGGCACGGTCGGCTGTTCGACTCCTCAACGCGGGGCTCTGGCTCATGCGCCGGTCGTTCCGCACGTTCGTCCACCCGACCGTGAGCCTTCTCGCCGCGGCCGAGGGCGAGGGGCTGCGGGTCGTGGAGCGCGGCAACGACGCGTTCTGGGAGTTCGTGGCGCTCCGCCGTCAGTAGCTTCGGGCGAGCCGGTCCGTTCGCACTCCTCTGCGGTCTCGTGCGGACCTTCGCCGCGTACTCTTCGGCGATGCCTGAGATCGGCCTCTTTCCCCTCGGGATCGTGTTGCTCCCGACCGAGCGCGTCCCGCTCCACATCTTCGAGGAGCGCTACAAGGAGCTCGTCGGAGAGTGCCTCGAGGGCGACTCCGAGTTCGGTCTCGTGTACGCCGAGGGCGACGAGCTCGCCGACGTCGGGACGCTCGCCCGCGTCGCCCAGGTGCTCACGCGCTTTCCGGACGGACGCCTGAACGTGCTCGTCGAGGGCGGCGCGCGGTTCCGGCTCGAGGAGCTGACGACGGGGCGGAGCTTCCACACCGCGGTGGTGTCGCCGCTCGAGGACGGCGAGGACGGCCCCGACCCGGAGGCCGTCGAGCGGGCGTTCGGCCAGTTCGAGCGGTTGCGCGAGATCACGGGGAGCGACGTCGACCCTCCCGCCCGGGACGAGCCGCAGCTCTCCTTCGCGCTCGCGGGCAGGGTCGAGCTCCCGGTGGATGACAAGCTCGAGCTCCTCGTCGACCTCTCGGAGCGGAGCCGGATGAACCGGGTGTGCGAGCTCTTCGACGCGGCGATCGCCGCCGCGACGCGAGCGCGAACGGCCGCCGAGCGCGCGACGACGAACGGCCGCGTCGAGCTCGGGTGAGCAGACGAGCCGGGGGTACCATGCGCGAGTGGCCGTGACGGCTGAGCCGAAGCTCGATGCGCACCGCCTGCGCGCGGACTTCGCGGTGTTCGACGAGCTCGTGAACGGGAGGCCCGTCGCCTTCCTCGACTCCGCTGCGTCCACGCAGAAGCCGCGCCAAGTCCTGGACGCGATGCGCGACTTCTACGAGCACTCGTACGCGAACGTCCACCGAGGCGTGTACAGGCTCGCCGAGCGCGCTACCGCCGGGTTCGAAGGCGCCCGGTCGAAGGTCGCGTCCCTGCTCAACGCTCCCTCCGACCGCGAGGTCGTGTTCACGAGGGGCGCGACGGAGGCGCTCAACCTCGTCGCCTACGCGTGGGGCCTCGACAACCTCGGCCCCGGTGACGTCGTCGTCGTCACGGAGCTCGAGCACCACTCGAGCTTCGTCCCGTGGCAGTACATGGCCGGCCGGACCGGCGCCACGTTCCGGGCGATCCCGATCGACGCCTCGGGCGAGCTCGACCTCGAGGCGCTGGACGAGATCGAGCGCGCGGGCAGGGTGAAGGTCGTCGCGTGCAACTTCGTCTCGAACACGCTCGGCACCGTGAACCCCGTCCAGCGGCTCGCCGCCTGGGCGCACGAGCGGGGGGCGATCATGGTCGTGGACGCCGCCCAGGCCGCGCCCCACCGCGAGGTGGACGTCCAGGCGCTCGGCTGCGACTTCCTCGCGGTCTCCGCGCACAAGATGTGCGGGCCGAGCGGGGTCGGCGCGCTCTGGGGGCGGCGCGAGCTGCTCGAGGAGATGGCGCCGTTCAACCTCGGCGGCGAGATGATCCGCTCGGTCTCGATGGAGCGGACGACGTGGAACGAGCTGCCGTACAAGTTCGAGGCCGGCACGCCCGCGATCGCCGAGGCGGTCGGGTTCGGCGCCGCCGTCGACTACGTCACGCAGGCCGGCCTCGAGGCGATCGAGCGCCACGAGCGCGCGCTCGTCGAGTACACGCTCGAGCGGCTTGCCGAGCTCCCCTGGGTGACGACGTACGGCCCGAGCCCCGAGCATCGCGCCGGGATCGTCTCGTTCACGGTCGAGGGCGTGCACCCGCACGACGTCGCGCAGGTCCTCGACTGGGAGGGCGTCGCGGTGCGCGCGGGCCACCACTGCACGCAGCCGCTCATGGCGAGGCTCGGGACCGTGGCGACCGTCCGCGCGAGCTTCTACCTGTACTCGATCGCCGAGGAGGTCGACCGGCTCGTGGCCGGCCTCGAGAAGGCGAAGAAGGCGCTGGGGTAGCGCATGTCGGAGTTCGACCAGCTCTACCGCGAGCTGATCCTCGACCACTACAAGAACCCGCGCAACCACGGGCTGCTCGACCCGGCGGACGCCTACGCGGAGGGCCAGAACCCGCTCTGCGGCGACGAGATCGCCGTCTCGCTCCGCCTGAGCGAGGACGGCGTCGTCGAGGAGGTCGGGTTCGACGGCCGCGGCTGCGCGATCAGCCAGGCGGCGATGTCCATGCTCGGCGACCTCGTGAAGGGGCGCACCGCCGAGGACGTCGCGGCGATGCCGAAGGAGGAGCTCCTCGACGAGCTCGGGATCCCGCTGACGCCGGTGCGGC
>CAZODN010000044.1:0-20167 GCA_964578545.1 uncultured Gaiellales bacterium | reverse complement strand
CGCGTCTACCTCGCGAACCTCACCGAGTTCGACCTGATCAACTCGTTCCACCTGCACGCGGACTTCTTCCGCTACCAGCCGACCGGGACGGGCGACCACTGGGAGTACACGGACACCGTGATGCAGTGCCAGGGCCAGCGCGGCGTCCTCGAGATCGAGTTCGCCGGCACGGGGCTCCACATGTTCCACGCGCACCAGTCCGAGTTCGCCGAGCTCGGGTGGATGGGCTTCTTCGAGGTCGTGGAGTAGGGCGTGGAGGCAGGGTCGGCGGCGAGCGAGGGCGGCGGGGTCGGCTGGCGCCTGTGGGCGCTCGTCCCCGTCCTGCTCCTCGCCGTGGCGGTCGGCGCTGTCGTGACGGGCGGCTCGTCGCTCGTCGGGCTCGTCGGCTCGAGCCCGCCAGCGGCGGACGAGCTCGACATCCGCCGCGTCGAGCTCTCGCCGGGCGAGATCAGGATCCTCGTCCGCAACCCGCAGCCCGACGACATCACCATCGCCAACGTCAACGTGGACGACGCGATCGTCCCGTTCACGGTGGACGGGCCGACGACGCTCGGGCGCCTCCGCTCGAGCACGATCGTCGTGCCGTACGACTGGGTGGAGGACGACCCCCTCACGGTCGGCGTGACGAGCTCGACGGGCATCGAGACCGTGAAGGAGATCCCCGCGGCGGTGGAGACCCCGTCGCCGTCCGTCGAGGGCTTCCTCGGCTACGCGGTCATCGGCGCCCTCGTCGGCGTGCTTCCGATCGCGCTCGGCCTCCTCTGGCTCCCCGCGCTCCGGCGCGCCGGGGCCGTCTGGCTCTCCGCGTTCATGGCGTTCACCGCGGGCCTCCTCTCCTTCCTCGCCGTGGAGGCGCTCGCGGAGTCGTTCGAGCTCCAGGCTGCGCTCCCCGCGGGGCTCGGCGGCGCCGGCCTCGTGCTCCTCGGCGTCGGGGTCAGCTTCCTCGGGATGACGGCGCTCGCGGGCCGCCTCACGCGAGGAGCCACCGCGGCAGGCCTCACGCTCGCCGTCCTCGTCGCCGTGGGGATCGGCCTCCACAACTTCGGCGAGGGGCTCGCCATCGGGGCGTCGTTCTCGCTCGGCGAGCTGCAGCTGGGCACGTTCCTGATCGTCGGGTTCATGGTTCACAACGTGACGGAAGGGCTCGCGATCGCGACGCCCCTGGCGAAGGTCCGAACGACGGTTCTCGCCCTGGCCGCCCTCGCGCTCGTCGCCGGTGCTCCCACCATCGTCGGCGCCTGGCTCGGCGGCTACGCCTCGAGCGACCTCGTCGCGCCGTTCTTCTTCGCGGTCGCGGCCGGGGCCGCGCTGCAGGTCGTCGTCGAGGTGGGCCGCTACGTCACCCGGCACGCTCCGGGAGGCCTGCGCTCGGGCCACGTGATCGCCGGGTACCTGGCGGGCATCGCCGCGATGTTCGCGACCGGCGTCCTCGTCGGTTAGATCCGCGTGGCAACGGGTGCTTAACCCGGGGTAACCCGTGGTTCACCCCCCCGCGTCTATAACGGAAGCCTCATGACGTCATCCCTTCGCTCTCTCCCGCTCCTCCTCGCTGCCGCCGTCCTCGGCGGCGGCGTCGCGGTCGCGGCAGTCGGGATCGCCGGCGGCCTCGAAGGCGACACCACGGTGGTCACCGAGACCGTCCAGAGCTCCCGCGCCTCGACGGTGACGCCCGGCTCCACCATGAGCATCAACGAGATCTACGAGCGCTCGGCGCCCGGCGTCGTCCAGATCAACGCGACCTCGGACGCGGCTTCCACGGGCCTGCAGGCGCTCGGCTCCGGCTTCGTCATCGACAAGGCCGGCCACATCGTCACGAACTACCACGTCGTCGAGGGCGCGGACGAGGTCACCGTCGGGTTCTCGAACCGCGACACGGTGAAGGCCGAGATCGTCGGCGTCGATCCCTCCACCGACCTCGCGGTCCTGCGGGTCGAGACCTCGGCCAACGCCCTGCGCCCCCTCCCTCTCGGCGACTCGGACCGGGTCGTCGTCGGCGACCAGGTCGTGGCGATCGGGAACCCGTTCGGGCTCGACCGGACGGCGACGTCGGGGATCGTGAGCGCGCTCCAGCGCTTCATCACCGCGCCGAACCGCTTCACCATCGACCACGTCATCCAGACGGACGCCCCGATCAACCACGGCAACTCGGGCGGCCCGCTGCTCGACGCCTACGGGAAGGTGATCGGCGTCAACACGCAGATCGAGACGGGCGGGGAAGGGTCCGGGAACGTCGGCATCGGGTTCGCGGTGCCCTCGAACACCGTCAAGGAGGTCGTCGCCCAGATCCTCCGGACGGGGCGCGTCGATCACGCGTACCTCGGCATCACGGGTCACGCCCTGACGAAGAGCGTCGCGCAGACGTACAACCTCCCGGTCGAGGGCGGGGTCGTCGTCGAGTCCGTCACCAAGGGCAGCGGCGCCGACAAGGCGGGACTCGAGAGCGGCGACACGCGGGTCGTCGTCGCGGGCGAGACGTACGTCCTCGGCGGGGACATCATCGTCTCGGCCGACGGCAAGCCGATTGCCTCCATCGAGCAGCTCCGCGACGTGATCTCCGCGCACAAGCCCGGGGACGAGATCGAGCTCGTGGTCTACGACGACTCGAAGAAGACGAGCGTGACCGTCACGCTCGGGCGGCAGCCCCTCTCCCCCCAGGGCTAGCCGCGACATCAGGCCTCGGCTCGCGCCGGGGCCTGATGCACACGACGGCAAGGGGTCCGATCGCCTGCCCGGGCCCCTGCCGACCTTACTGCAGCTCGCCCCCCTGTGTCGCGAGGGCCTCGTCGGTGAGCCGGTACCCGCGCTCGACGAGGCCGAGCCTGTGCTCCCGGGGCCACGGCGCGTCGCTCCGGAACGTCGGGTCGAGCGCGTGCTCGCCCGGGCTCCCGCGGACGGTGACGACGGGAACGTGCCGCTCGTGGCGGAACGGGAAGCGGGCGGAGGCGAAGAGCCCCTCGAGGTCGTCGCGCAGCGCCCTGCGCCTCCTGCGTGGCGCCGCTGCGACCGCCCGCGCCACGACCTCGTCCCGCAGGCGGTGGAGCTCGGCGACGGACGTCTCGCGCTCGCCCGCCAGCCGCTCCTCGAGCACGGTGTTGCGGGCGATCGCGACCCTCATCAGCCGGACGATCAGCTCGCCGTAGTGCGCGGGCTCGCCGCGCGAGGCGCGCTCCTCGGCGAGGCGCAGCTCGGCGAGCAGGGCCCGAACCGGCGGCACGGCGCGGAAGCGCTCGAGGCGCTCGCGCACGCGCGCGAGGAACGCGAGGTTCGTGGGCTGGTAGCTCGCCACGTACCGGAACGCCACGATCGCCGCGACGTTCGGGTCGTGGTACGCGTGCTCGAGCGGGAAGTTCCTCACCCACCCGCCGTCGGTCGCGATCGTGCCGTCGACGACGATGGGCAGCACGAGGCCGCTCACCGCCGCCGACGCGAGGATCGCGCGGCCCATCGTCTCCGGCGGGGTCGAGTGCGAGGGGTAGGCGAGCTCGAAGGTCCGTCCCTCGTCGATCTCGAGGTAGCCCGTCACGTCCGTCGCGTAGACGACGAGCTCGACCGGCGACGCCGCGAGAGCGCGACCGAGCTCCTCCGGGTCGCCGAGGCGCTCGGCGATGGTGCGCGGGAGCGTGTAGTCGTGCAGCCCGCCCGGCATCTGCCACAGCGGCCGGAGCCGGAACGCGTCCTCGGGAGCGAGCGCGAGGAGGAACGCCTCGAGGTCCTCGAGCCGGTCGAGCGCCGCCATCGTCCCCGCGAGCGCGCCGGCCGACGTCCCGTGGATCCACCCGATGCGCCCCCAGAGCGGGCTCTCGCGCAGCCGCTTGAGGAAGCCGAGCTCGAGGAGGACGCCGTTGATCCCACCTCCCGAGAGGACGATCGCCACGTCGCGGGGGTGCGCGGCCGCCACGAGGCTATTCTGCCGCCGTGGAGCTGGAGCCACGCCGTGGAACCCCGGTGCTGCACGACGTCGAGCTGGAGTCGGACGAGGAGCTGTGGGAGGACACCGGCGACGACGACCACAGCGGCTGGTTCTGCGTCAGGACGGACCCCTTCCCGTGCCCGGCGGAAGGCTGCACGTTCGTCGCGGACTTCATGACCGCCGCGCACCTCGTGCTCGTGTGGGAGGAGCGCGACGACCCGAACCTCCTCTGGCACGCGCAGCGCGCGAAGGAGGTCGGTCGCAACCCGCGCGTCGTCCCGTACGAGAGCTCCTTCGGCCCGAGCGCCTCGTACTACGCCTGGGAAGCGGCGGGCCGGCCCGTCCACGGCGTCCGCGGCAAGCGGTGAGGGAGGCCCGGCTAGCATCTCGTGCATGACGACCGAGGCGACGATCCGGGTCAGCGGGATCCGCTGCGAGCGCTGCGTCGGCCGCCTCGCGGTGGCCCTGCGCGGGCACGCGGGGATCGAGCACGCGAACGCGAACCTGCTCGGCGAGGTGTCGCTCGCCTGGGACGACACGCAGACCTCGCGCGACGAGATCGTCGCCGCTCTCGCCCGCTCGGGCTTCCACGAGCTCGACGGAGACGGGGAATAGCGGCCGGCCGAGCCTCGTTGCACGCTCCGTCAACGGAACGTACGGTAGGCGGGTGAGCGAGCCCGGGCCGGACACGGAAGCGCGTCGCATCGCGAGCGAGGAGCGTGATCGCGCGCGGTTCGAGGAGGAGGCGCTGGCGCTCGCCGACCAGGTCTACCGGGTGGCGCGGCGCCTCGTCGGCAGCCGCGAGGAGGCAGAGGATCTCGTCCAGGAGACATACGCGCGGGCATTCAGGAGCTGGAGGTCGTTCACCCCGGGGACGAACCTCCGCGCCTGGCTCCTGCGCATCCTCACGAACCTCAACGTCGACCGGGGTCGGAAGGTGCAGCGCACCCCGCAGACCCAGCCGCTCGAGGAAACCGACTACTACCTCGCGAACAAGGTCGCATCAGCTGCCGGCGAGGAGGCGCTCGAGGCCGACGAGGTCGTCGAGCGCCTCTCGCAGGACTCGATCGTGAAGGCGCTCGCGGACATCCCGGCCCCGTATCGCGACGCGGTCGTCCTCGTCGACATCGGCGACTTCACCTACGCTGACGCTGCACAGATCCTCGACGTGCCGATAGGAACCGTGATGTCACGCCTCCACCGTGGTCGCCGAGCGCTGAAGAAGCACCTCGCAGAGGAGGCGCTCGGGTGAGTCACGGCCCCTGCGACCGGTGCGAGGAGCTCCTCCAGGACTACCTCGACCGCACGCTCACCGACGTCGAGTGGCGCGAGGCGGAGAGCCACCTCGCGGGCTGCGACTACTGCGCGCGGCGCTACAAGTTCGAGGAGAGCCTGCGGCGGTACGTCCGCACGTCGGCCGCCGAGCGCATGCCGCCCGGCCTCATGGACAAGCTGGCCCAGCTGCGCGGCCTCGACGCGACCAGCTGACGGACCTCTCGAAGGCGGTCGGGGAGGACGTCAGTCGGTCTCCGACACCGTGTCCAGATCCTCGGGCCGGTCTACGTCTCCAGGGGCGCCGAGGTCGTCACAGGGAACGAGCCGCGCGGGGAGGGAGCGCAGGCCCTCGTCCGGCACGTCCAGCCAGCCCTCGCGCCCGACGACGAGCGGGTGCCCTCGCTCTCCGCCGTACGACGCCGCGACCGTGCCGCCGGAGGAGCGCCACTCCGCGACGACGCGGTCAACGGCTGCGGGCGAGAGGTCAGGCCCGTCGGCGAGGACGACGACCGCCGCCTCCACGTCCTCGGCGAGCGCCTCCAGCCCGCAGCGCAGCGAAGCGCCTGGTCCGCGCTCCCAGTCGCGGCAGGTGACGACACGAGCGCCCTGCGGCGCCGTGTCACCCGACGGATCGAGGTCGAGCGTGTGTGCTCCCTCGATGACGACGACCTCGTCGACGGAGGTCTCCCGGAGTCGCTCGAGCACGCGTGGAAGGAGCAGCCGCTGTTTCGGCGCGCCGAACCGCGACGCCTCGCCGGCGGCGAGGACGACCGCGGCGACCCGGCCCATCAGCTCCGGCCGACCGTGACCGACTCGACGACGACCGTCTGCGACGGCGGGCCGTCGCCGACGCCGAGCGCGTCGATGCGCTCGACCGTGTCCATGCCCTCGGTCACCTCGCCGACGATCGCGTAGTCGGGCGGGAGCCCCGCGTCCGCCCCGGTGACCACGAAGAACTGGCTCCCTGCCGTGCCTACAGGCTCGACGCCCGACTTCGCCATCGCGACGACGCCCTTCGTGTAAGCGGCGTCGGACGGGGGCACGTCCACCGTCGAGTAGCCCGGGCCACCCGACCCGGACTGCGTCGGGTCACCGCCCTGGATCACGAACCCGGGGACGACGCGGTGGAAGATCGTGTCGTCGAAGTACCCGTGCTCGGCGAGCAGCACGAGCGACGCGGTCGTCGCGGGCGCGCGCTCCTGGTCGAGCGTGACGGTGAACGACCCGCAGCTCGTCTCGAAGGTCAGCGTGTACGTCGTTCCGGCGTCCAGCTCCTCCGTCGGCGCGTCGTGCGACTCCTCGCGCGGTGCCGGGGTGTCGACCTCCTCGCACGCCGAGCTGCCGGACGTTGTCGTCGTGCCGGCGGCCTCGTCGTCGCTCCCCCCGCAGCCGGCGGCGAGCGTGAGCGCGGCGAGGACGACGAGGAGCGTCGGGAGGGTGCGCACGGCGTGCGATGCTACCCCGCCATGGCGACGCTCCGGCGATGCGAGTGGGTGAGGGGTGCCGACGAGGCGATGCTCGCCTACCACGACGAGGAGTGGGGCGTCCCCTCGCGCGACGACCGCCACCTCTTCGAGCTGCTCACGCTCGAGGGCGCCCAGGCGGGGCTCTCGTGGTCGACGATCCTGCGCAAGCGCGACGGCTACCGCCGGCTCTTCGAGGGCTTCGACCCCGCGCTCGTCGCCGGCTTCTCGGAGAGGGACGTCGAGCGGCTCCTCGGAGATCCCGGCATCGTTCGGAACCGGCTGAAGGTCGAGTCCACGATCGCGAACGCGGGCCGCGTGCTCGAGGTCCAGGCGGAGCACGGGAGCTTCGCGGCGTACCTCTGGGACTTCGTCGGCGGGGAGCCGATCGTGGGCCGGTTCCGCACGTTGGCCGACCTCCCCGCCGAGACGCCGCTCTCGAAGGCGCTCTCGAAGGATCTCAAGCGCCGCGGCTTCCGGTTCGTCGGCCCGACGACGACCTACGCGTTCATGCAGGCCGTCGGCCTCGTGAACGACCACACGGTCGACTGCTTCCGCTTCGGGGAGCCGGCCGGGTGAGCACGGGTGTGCGGTACGCGCGCAGCGGCGAGGTCAACGTCGCGTACCAGGTCACCGGAGACGGACCGTTCGACCTCGTCCTCGTGCCGGGGTTCTTCTCCCACCTCGAGATCGACTGGGAGCATCCCGAGCACGCGCACTTCCTCGAGCGCCTGGGTTCCTTCGCTCGGCTCATCCGCTTCGACAAGCGTGGATCGGGCCTGTCCGACCGCGGGGTCGGGCTGCCGGACTTCGAGACGCGGATGGACGACGTGAGAGCGGTCATGGACGCCGTCGGGAGCGAGCGGGCGGCCCTCTTCGGCTACTCGGAGGGAGGGCCCATGTGCATCCTCTTCGCGGCGACCTATCCGGAGCGGACGCTGGCACTCGTCCTCTACGGGACCTATGCGAAGCGCCAGGATCCGGACGACGACTACCCGTGGGCGCCGACGGCGGACGCGCGGCTGAGCTACGCGGCGGAGCTCGAGGCCACCTGGGGCGACGACGTCGACGTCGAGAGAATGTCGCCGAACGCCGACGCATCGCTCGGAGCCTGGTACGCGCGACGGGGGCGCGCCGCCCTGAGCCCGGCGGCGGCGAGGGACCTCATCCTCATGAACTCGAAGGCGGACGTCCGCGACGTTCTGCCCGCGGTCCGCTGTCCCACGCTGGTTCTGCACCGGAGCGGCGACCGCGACTCGTGGCCCGAGGAGGGCCGGTACATCGCCTCGCGCATTCCCGGCGCGCGCTTCGTCGAGCTGAGTGGAGAAGATCACCTGCCCGCCGTCCGGCCGGACGAGATCCTGGACGAGGTCGAGGAGTTCCTCACCGGGACGCGTCCGGCTCCACCGACGAATCGCGTCCTCGCGACCGTCCTCTTCACCGATCTCGTCGGCTCGACCGAGAAGGCGTCGGCGCTCGGCGACGCTGCCTGGTCCTCGCTCCTCGCGCGTCACGACGCGGCCGTCCGAGGCGAGCTCGGGCGCTTCGGCGGCGAGGAGATCGACACCGCAGGAGACGGCTTCCTCGCCGCGTTCGACGGGCCCGCCCGCGCGATCAGGTGCGCGCTGGCGATTCGTGCGTCGCTCGGAGCCCTTGGGCTCGACGTGCGGTGCGGCGTGCACACCGGTGAGGTCGAGCGTGTGGCGGGCGGCAAGCCTCAGGGAATCGCGGTACACGCGGGAGCGCGGATCATGGCTCTCGCCGGCGCCGGAGAGGTCTTCGTGAGCTCGACGACGCGCGACCTCGTCGCCGGGTCGGGGCTCGAGTTCGAGGACCGCGGCGAGCACGAGCTCAAGGGCCTCGACGGGCCGCGACGCGTGTTCGCGGTCGTCGGGCCTACGCCCGCGTCGTGATCGCGATCAGGTCGGCGAGGTTGACGAGCTGGATCGCCGTGCGCATCGTCTCGACCCGCTCGTCGTCGGAGACGACCTCTCCACCCTCGCGCCAGAGCTCCTGGGCGGTGACGAGGAGCTCCTGGATCCGCTCGGCCTCCTCGACGTAGCCGTTCCGCTCGCGCGACGCGTTCACGGCGAGCCCGAGCGCGCCGATGCCGTCCCGCTGGCGCATCCAGAGCATGGGCACGGCCATCGAGATGTACTGGTGGATGCGCGCGAACGTCAGCGGCTGCCCGAGCGTCTTCATCTCCTTCGGCTCGCTCAGGGGCGGGAGCGGCTCGCGGTCGGCGATGCGGCGGGCGGTCTCTCCGAGCATCCCGCGCAATTGCGCCTCGTCGAAGCCGGCGGCCTTCGCTGTCCGGAGCGCCATGAGGAGGGAGTTCGGCTGGCGGCCGTACGGGTAGTCGGAGGCGTAGACGACCTGCTCCGGGGGGATCTGCCGGAAGAGGTCGAGGAGGTCGACGGCGCTCCAGACCGACGTGTCGAAGAACACTCCCGGGAGACCGCCGAGCGCACCGGCGAGGGCGCCCATGTCCGCGATGCCCGCGTGGGCGATGATGATCCGGATGCCCTCGTAGCGCTTGACGAGCCCCGCGAGGTGGTCGGCGATCGGAGGGAGCCCCCGCCCTCCGTGGATGAGGATCGGGACGGAGCGCTCGACCGCGAGCGCGAAGATCGGCGGGAGCCGTTCGTCGTCGAGCGTGAACGCCTGCGCGCGCGGGTGGAGCTTGATCCCCTTCGCGCCGAGGTCGAGGCAGCGGTGGGCCTCCTCGACCGGGCGCTCGGCGAGGTCGAGCCGCGCGAACGGGATGAGCCGGCCTCCGGAGCGCTCGGCGTGGGCGAGCGTGCGGTCGTTCGGGACGGAGAAAGCCGGCTCGCGGTCGAACTCGTCCATGCAGAACGTGAACGCGCGGTCGAAGCCGTAGCGGTCCATCATCCCCAGGAGCTCGTCCGGCCAGCCGTTCATGCCGTCGATGTCGTGCCCGAGGTGCGTGTGGACGTCGAAGAGGGTGGCGTCCGCCGGGAGCTCGGAGGCCAGCTGCGCGGCGTACGAGTCGACGAGCGCCCGGGCCTGATCCCAGTGGTTCACTGCGCTTCCAGTCTATTCGCGCGCAGCGGCGGTGAGCCGCCGAGCGGAGTCTCATCGCGTGCACGGCCCCCGACGGCGCTCGCTTCGCGGCCGCTGTCGGTGCGACGACTCACTCGCGATTCGGCTCGTGCATGGCGGCCCAGAGGCGCGGAGCCGTGATCGGGAGCTCGTGCATCCGCACGCCGGACGCCGCGGCGACGGCGTTCGCGATCGCGGCGGGCGCGGCCACCACGGGGGCCTCGCCGATCCCCTTCGCCCCGAACGGCCCGTCGGGCGCCGGGACCTCGACGATGACGGTCTCGATCTCGGGCACCTGCTCGGCGGTGGGGATCGCGTAGTCGAGGAACGACCCCGTCAGGAGGCGCCCGTCCTCGTCGTGGGCGAGCTCCTCGAGGAGCGCCCAGCCGAGGCCCTGGACGACGCCTCCACGCATCTGTCCCTCGACGAGCGCGGGGTTGAGGGCCCGGCCGACGTCCTGGGCCACGACGAGACGCAGCACCTCGACCTCGCCGGTCTCGCGGTCGACGCGCACGTGGGCGAGGTGGCCTGCGACCGAGGGTGCCGAGCTCACCTGGGCGGAGCCGCCGTGCCCCTCGATCGGCTCGTAGCGGCCGCCGAAGCGGAGCGCCTTGCCTGCGATCTCCTCCACCGTGATGGAGCGGTCCGGCGCGCCGACCGCCCTGACCACGCCGTCGACGACCTCGAGGTCGTCGGGTGCGATCTCGAGCTCCTGCGAGGCCGCGACGAGCAGCTTCTCCCGTGCGGCCTCGGCCGCCCGCAGCACCGCGGGGCCGACGGTGTACGTCACCTTCGAGCCGCCGCTCGCCCCCGCGTACGGGCCGGTCGCCGTGTCTGCCGAGACGACGCGGACCTTCTCGGGCGGGAGCCCGAAGGCGGCGGCTGCGATCATCGCGAAGCCGGTGTCCACGCCGCTCATGTCCACCGCGGACGTGACGACGGTCATCGTCCCGTCCGTGTCGACGCGGCAGACCGCCGCGGCGGGCTCGGTGCCGCCCGGCCAGTAGCCGACCGCGAAGCCGACGCCCTCGCCTTCCGGCAGCGAGGCGCGGTCGCGCCAGAGCGGGTGGTCGCGGAGCCGCTCGAGCACCTCGACGGCGCCCATGACGGGGAACGGCCTCCCGCTCACCCCGGTGTCGCCCTCGACCACCGCGTTCTTCAGGCGCAGCTCGATCGGGTCGAGCCCGAGCTCCTCGGCGAGCTCGTCCATGAGCGACTCGACCGCGAACGCGGCGGTCGGCGCCCCGGGGGCGCGGTACGCCCCGTACGTGACGCGGTTCGTCTGGACGCCGTAGCCGCGGAGGTCGTGCGCCTCCCAGCGGTACGGCCCGGCGACGAGCAGCGAGGTGATGCCCTCGAGCCCCCAGCCCGTGTTCGAGCCACGGTCGACGACCATCCGCGCTTCGATCCCCGTGAGCGTCCCGTCGGCGCGCGCGCCGAGGCGCAGGTGCGTCACCTGGCCGGACACCGGGTTCGTCGCCTGGAAGTCCTCGCTGCGCGTGAAGGTGAGGCGGACGGGCCGGCGCAGCGCGAGCGCGGCGCCGGCCGCGAGCGGCTCGACGAGTGCGAACTTCCCGCCGAACGCGCCCCCGAGGGGCTCGGCGATCACGCGGATGCGCTCCAGCGGGAGGCCGAATGCCCGCGCGAGCTCCCGCTGCGTCACGAAGGAGCCCTGGGTGCTCGTGGAGAGGACGAGCGTTCCGGACGGCTCGAGCCAGGCGGTGCAGACCTGGGGCTCGAGGTACGCCTGGTAGACCCACGGCGTCCTGAACGTGCCGGTGACGACCGCGTCGCTGGCCTCGAGCGCGGCGGCGACGTCGCCGTCCGAGCGCTGGACGCGGTCGAGGACGTTCGCCGACAGCCGCTCCTCCGCGTCGTCGGCCTGTCCGTGATCCACGGCGGCGTGGATCGACTCGAGGTCGCCGCCCTCCTCGGCCTCCTCGACGGTCCGGGCGAGCGGCGAGCCGGGCTCCATCGCCGCTTCGAGGTCGACGACCGCCGGAAGCGCCTCGTACTCGACGAGGACGAGCTCGGCGCCGTCCTCCGCGGCGGCCTCGGTCTCGGCGACGACCAGCGCGACCGGCTGGCCGGCGAACACGACCTCCTCGCGGGCGAGGGGCTCGGCCGTGCGGTCGGTCCCGGACGTGGCGGTCGGGAGGTCTACCGCGGTGAGCACTGCGACGACGCCGGGAGCCGCGAGCGCGGCCTCGCGGTCGATGCGCCCGATCAGCGCGTGGGCCTCCGTCGCGAGCACGAGCCGCGCGTGGAGCAGCCCGTGGAGCCGGCCGTCCGCGGCGTAGCGGGTCGCGCCCGTCACCTTCTCGGGCGCGTCGACCCGCGGGAGACGCGTGCCGATGACCTCTGTCACGCCGCGTCCTCCGCTGCGCGTGCGCGCGCGGACGCGAGCGCACGGTCGGCACAGGTGGCGGCGAGCCGGCGCCGGTACTCCGCCGGCGCGAAGCGGTCGTCGAGCACGTCCACGTCCGCGAGCGCGTCGGCCAGGCCGGCGCCGGCGGGCGCGAGGAAGGGCGAGGCTGCGACGCCGGTGAGCGCCACCGTCTCACCTGCTGGGCCTGCGAGGGCGGCGGCGCCCGCGAGGGCGAAGCCCGACGCCGGGTGCTCCACGGCGACGTACGCGGAGCCCGAGCCCGGCGCGGGGAGAGGGACGACCACGTCCGTGATCAGCTCGCCGTGAGCGAGGGCGGTGAGGAAGGGGCCGAGGAAGAGCTCCGATACCGCGATCGTTCGCTCACCGCCCTGGGAGCGAAGGCGAACCCGAGCTCCCAAGGCGATCAAGACGGCCGGCATGTCGGAGGCGGGATCGGCGTGCGCGACGCTCCCGCCGATCGTCCCGCGGTTCCGCACCTGGAGGTCGCCGATCCCTCGCGCGCACTCCGCGAGCGCGGCCAGCGCCGGGCGGCGCAGCTCCGGGGCCGAGGCGAGCTCGTCCCAGGTCGTCAGCGGTCCGATGTGGAGCGCCTCGCCGGAGGCCTCGAGGCCGCGAAGCGGAAGGCCCGAGATGTCCACGACCAGCTCGGGTCTCGCGATGCGGAGCTTCATGACGGGGAGGAGGGAATGGCCGCCCGCGAGCGCCTTCGCGTCCGGCTCGGCGAGGAGCGCGAGCGCTTCGTCGAGGCCCGATGCCCGCGCGTACCGCAGGGGGGCCGGGATCACGACCCGCCCCGCTCGAGGAGCGCAGCGGCTCCCGCCCGTACGGACTCGACGATCGTCTGGTAGCCGGTGCAGCGGCAGAGGTTCCCGCGCAAGGCGTGCCTGATCTCCTCGTCGCTCGGGTCGGGGTCGCGCGCGAGGAGGTCGCACGCAGTGAGGATCATCCCCGGCGTGCAGAAGCCGCACTGCACGCCGTGGTGCTCGACGAAGGCGCGCTGGAGCGGGTGGAGCTCGCCGTTCGCGGCGAGTCCCTCGATCGTCGTGACCTCCGAGCCGGACGCCTGGAGGGCGAGCACCGTGCAGCTCTTCACCGCTCGCCCGTCGAGGAGGACGGTGCAGGCGCCGCACTGGCTCGTGTCGCAGCCGACGTGCGCCCCGGTCAACCCCAGCCCGTCCCGCAGCGCGTGGACGAGCAGCGTGCGGTCCTCGACCTCGAGGGAGCGCTGCTCCCCGTTGACGGCGAGCCGGAGCTCAGGCACCGGCGGGCAGCGCCGCGAGCTTGTCGCGGAGGTACGCCAGGTACGGCTGCGGGTCGATCGACGCCGAGCCCGTGACCCGTTCGAGCGTCTCCTTCGGCGTGAACTTGCGGCCGAGCGAGTAGAGGTTGTCGCGGAGCCAGGAGGAGAGCTCGGTCAGCTCGCCGGCCTCCAGCTGCGCGTCGAGGTCCGGGATCGCCTCGCGCACCGCCGCCCAGATCTGGAGCGAGATGACGTTCCCGAGCGCGTACGTCGGGAAGTAGCCCATGCCCCCGTACGACCAGTGGATGTCCTGGAGGACGCCGTGGGCGTCGTCGGGGACCTCGACGCCCAGGAGGTCCCACATGCCCGCGTTCCAGGCCTCGGGCAGGTCCCGCGGCTCGAGCGAGCCCTCGACGAGCCGCTGCTCGAGCTCGAAGCGGAGGATGATGTGGAGGGAGTACGTCGTCTCGTCGGCCTCGACGCGGATGAGCCCGGGCTCGGCGCGGTTGATCGCGGCCAGGAACCGCTCGAAGTCGACATCGCCGAGCTGCTCGGGGAACGCCTGCTGCAGCGGCTCGAACCAGTGCGTCCAGAAGGGGCGGCTGCGGCCGACGAGGTTCTCCCAGGTGCGGCTCTGGGACTCGTTGAGCCCGAGCGACGGGGAGGTCGCGAGCGGCGTTCGCTCGAGCGACGGGGCGATCCCGTGCGCGTACAGGCCGTGGCCCGCCTCGTGCATCGTCGACCAGAGCCCGTCGAGGCCGCTCTCGTACCGCGTCGTCATGCGCACGTCCCTGCGCGAGAACGAGGTGCAGAACGGGTGCACGGTCGGGTCGAGGCGGTACGAGCCCTCCTCGAAGCCGAAGGTGGCGAGGATGCGCTCGAAGCAGGCGACCTGCGTGTCCACCGGGAACGGCTGCTCGAGGAACGACGCGTCGATCTCCGGGGCCTGCTTGACGAGGTCGGAGAGGACGGGTCGGATCGTCCCGAAGATCTCGGCGACCTCGCGCGTCAGCATGAACGGCTCGTAGTCGTCGAGGAGCGGGGTGTAGGGCGAGTCGGTCCACTCGAAGCACTCGATGTACCGGCGCTTCAGCTCGAGGTTCGTCTCGAGCACGGGGAGGAACATCGCGAAGTCGCTCTTCGCGCGGGCCTCGATCCACGTCTGGTTGCCGAGCGCGCCGGCCCGGATCATCTCGGTGCGGAGGTCCGTCGGGACCTTGCGCTGCTTCTCCCAGTCGCGGCGCGTGACCCGGATGAGGCTCGCGTCGTCGGAGCCCGGGTCGAGCGACTCCTCGAGCGGCCTCAGCCGCTCGAGCAGTCTCCCGACCTCCTCGTCCACGAACCGCTCGTGCGCGATGCGCCCGAGCGTCGCCATCGCCTCGGCGCGGGCGGGGTGGCCGCCGGGCGGCATCGTGACCTTCTGGTCCCAGCCGAGGACGCCGAGCGAGCGGTACAGGTCCGAGATCTCGGCGAGGCGCTCCTTCAGCGTGCGGAGGTCCGCATCCACCGTCGAGGGACTCTACCGACGCGGATAGGATCGGCGTCAGACGACGACGAGTTGGAGGTCCCCGTGACGGAACAGACGATCGTCAACCTGCTGGCGGAGGAGCGCCGCTATCCGCCCCCCGCCGAGTTCACCGCCCAGGCCAACGCGCAGGCGGACATCTACGACATCCCCTACGAGGAGTTCTGGGAGCGGGAGGGGCGCGAGCGCGTGACGTGGTTCGAGCCGTTCACGTCGCTCCTCGAGTGGGAGCTCCCCTACGCGAAGTGGTACGGCGGCGGGAAGCTGAACGTCGCATACAACTGCCTCGACCGCCACGTCGAGGCGGGCCTCGGCGACCGCGTCGCCTTCTACTACGAGGGCGAGCCGGTGGGCGAGCGCGCGGCGATCACGTACCAGCAGCTGCTCGACGAGGTCGTCCGCGCCGCGAACGGCCTCAAGGCGCTCGGAGTCGGGAAGGGGACCCCGGTCGGGATCTACATGGGGATGGGGCCCGGCCTCCCCGTCGCGATGCTCGCGTGCGCGCGCATCGGCGCGCCGCACAGCGTGATCTTCGGCGGCTTCTCGGCCGAGTCGCTGGCCGACCGCCTGAACGACATGGGCTGCGAGATCCTCCTCACGCAGGACGAGGGCTACCGGCGCGGATCGATCGTCGCGCTGAAGCAGCACGCGGACGAGGCGCTCGCCTCGTGCCCGAACGTGAAGACCGTCGTCGTCGGCCAGCGGACGCGCGGCGACGTGCCCATGACACCCGGCCGGGACATCACGTGGAACGAGCTCGTGGACGGGCAGTCCACCGACCCTGCGACGTGCCCGTGCGAGCCGATGGACTCCGAAGACCTCCTCTTCCTCCTCTACACGAGCGGGACGACCGCGAAGCCGAAGGGCATCGTCCACACGACCGGCGGCTACCTCGTCGGCGTCGCGACGACGCACCACTACATCTTCGACCTCAAGCCCGAGCGCGACGTCTTCTGGTGCGCCGCCGACATCGGCTGGATCACCGGGCACAGCTACATCGTCTACGGGCCCCTGTGCAACGGGGCGACGAGCGTGCTCTACGAGGGGACGCCCGACTTCCCGGACAAGGACCGCTGGTGGGACATCGTCGAGCGGTACAAGGTCACGATCCTGTACACGGCGCCGACCGCGATCCGGGCGCACATGAAGTGGGGCTCGGAGCACGCGGCGAAGCACGACCTCTCGTCGCTCCGGCTCCTCGGCACCGTCGGCGAGCCGATCAACCCCGAGGCCTGGATGTGGTACCGCGAGCACATCGGCGGTGACCGCACTCCCATCGTCGACACGTGGTGGCAGACCGAGACCGGGATGGTCCTCATCACGCCGCTCCCCGGCGTGACGACCACGAAGCCCGGCTCGGCGACGAAGCCGTTTCCCGGCGTCGAGGCGGCCGTCGTGGACGACGAGGGGAACGAGGTCGGCCCCGGCGGAGGCGGCTACCTCGTGCTCAAGCGTCCGTGGCCGGCCATGTTGCGCGGGGTCTACGGCGACGACGCCCGCTACCGCTCGACGTACTGGGAGCGCTTCCCCGGCGTGTACTTCGCAGGCGACGGCGCGCGCATCGACGACGACGGGGACTTCTGGCTCCTCGGGCGCGTGGACGACGTGATGAACGTGTCCGGTCACCGCATCTCGACGATCGAGGTCGAGTCGGCGCTCGTCGACCACCCGAGCGTCGCCGAGGCCGCGGTGTGCGGCCGCAGCGACCCGCTGACCGGCCAGGCGATCGTCGCCTACGTGACCCTCAAGAGCGGCGAGGAGCCCTCGGTCGAGATGCTCGAGGAGCTCCGCAATCACGTCGCCGTGAAGATCGGCCCGATCGCGAAGCCGGCGAACGTCGTCTTCACGCCCGAGTTGCCGAAGACACGCTCGGGGAAGATCATGCGGCGGCTCCTGCGCGACGTGGCCGAGAACCGGCCGCTCGGGGACACGACGACGCTGGCCGACCCGGCGGTCGTCGCCGAGCTCCACGACCGGGCGGTGGCTCAACCGGCGGAGGACTGAGGCGCACCCGGTCAGTGAGGGACTCGAAGCGTCGCGAGCCCGTGGCTCCGCGCGGCGGACAGAAGGTTCCCGTCGGCGGCTACGAGCACGACGTCGTCGTCACCGACGCTCTCGCATGACGCGAGATGCACTGCGTCGTACGCGCGCAGACCGTGTCGGTCCGACAGTTCCGCAGCCCGCTGGATGAGTTGCTCTACGGGATCGACCCGCGTCACCTCCTGCCACAGATCGTCGATCAGGGTCCGCGCGGAGATGGCGCGTCGGCGTGAGGTTCGGCCTGACCGCGCGGCTCGCGCCACAGCTGCACGACACTCGACGTACAGGAGGCGGGACGACACCTTCCGGCTCGCGTGTCGCCAGGCGGCACGCGCTTCGTCTGTTCCGGGCTCGTCGATCACGAGCTTGGCGAACGCCGAGGTGTCGAAGTAGGCGATCAACCCCGTTGCTCGTCGACGAGTTCGCTGATGCCCCCCTCGATCTTGATCGGCTTGGGAAGAGGGCGCGGCACCGCTCGGGGTGCGGGCTCGACCAGCCCGGCGGCTATCAGCCTGTCGATCTTGCGCTCACCGTTCATCGGGACGATGCGCGCGACCGGGATGCCCCGGTCCGTGACGACGATGTCCTCGCCGTCGTTAACCTGCTCGATGTAGCGACTGAGGTGCGCGCGCAGTTCTCTGATCCCGACTTCCACGGGATCATTGTAGCTACATCGGAGGGCTGTCTTGTAGCGACATGTCTGGAAAACGGACGTCAGTCGGGATCGGGCACCTCGAGGCTGAGCGCAAGCTGGACGGCTTCGTCGAGTGTCATCGCCTGCCCCGCACTTATGGCAGCCGAAAGGCCGACGTCCCCAAGTACTGCCTTCGCATCGGCTTCCAGTTGCCGAATGCCTGCGTCGTCGTCTGGAAAGAGCATGCTGTTCGTGTCCTTGGCAAGGCGCACACCGACCGTCATTAGCTTGACAGCGTCGGCATGCCTTCCGGTTCCAGAGGCGATCCATGCGACTGCGAGCACGCTTGCATACGCCCACCGGAGTCCCTTCTGAACGGCCAGTACGAGAGCGTCCCGCGCATGACCGAGCGCTTGCGACCAGTTGCCGAGCTCCAGCTGAATGGAGGCCATGTTCTGCAGGCTTCTGAACTGTTGCTGCACCGAACCTTCAGCCATCGCCCACGTGTGGAACGTGCGACGAAGCTCCAACGCTCCGATCAAGTCGGGGCTGTCGAGCTTCTGCAGCGCCATCGCGTGGCCATGCAGCGCACGCATCACCGTGTAAGTATCCCCTGTGCGCCGGGCGGCGCTTGATGCCTGTTCGGCATACGCGACTGCCAGGTCGGCGTGTCCCGCAAAGAGCTCCGCATCGGCGAGCGCACGCAGTGTCCACGAGAGTCGGCGGAGATCGCCAGCCTCCTGGAACACGAGCTTCGCCTGCTCGAGACGCTGAATCGCGAGGTCGATCGCCTCGACGTCGACGGCAAACTCGCCGGCGAGCAGGAGTAATAACCCCCGTGTGAGATCGTCCACCGGATGCGCCTCGAGCAGGCCGAGCGCGGATTCAACGTATCGGTAGCTGTCAGCGAGCTCGTCGTTCTGAAACCAGTACCCGGCTAGAGACGTCATGAGAGAAGCAGCCGTCTCAGCGTCCTCGCCCCGAAGCGCGAGAGAGAGCGCGTAGCGAAAGTTGGAACGGTCTGCCTCGAACTGCCTGTTGCCACTCTCGTCGGCGTCGAGCCAATTCTCCGGAGCTATCCGTACGGCGCGCTCCTCGAACCAGGCCACGTATCTCGTCACGAGCCAACTGGTCTCTGCATTGGCGTCCGTCTGACCCACCCCGTACTCGCGTATCGTCTCGAGCATCCAGTAGCGATCCTGGCCCGCCTCGTCGATCCGGTGGCGGATGAGGCTCTTGTCGAGCAGCGACTCGAGGAGGTCGAGGTCGGCGCCGGCGACCACTTCCGCGGCCTCGAGGGTGCAGCCGCCCGCGAACACCGAGAGTGCGCGCAGGACTCGCTGCTCTTCGGGGTCGAGAAGGTCGTACGACCAGGCGATCGTCGCCTCGAGCGTGCGCTGGCGCTCCGCGACGTCGCGGTCACGCGTTGCGAGGAGGCTCAGCCGCTCGCCGAGGCGCTCGCGGATCGCCCGCGTGGAGAGGGAGCGAACGCGGGCGGCGGCGAGCTCGATCGCGAGCGGCAGCTCGTCCACCGCCTCGCAGATGGCGGCGACGTGCTCGTCGGGCTCGAAGTCCGAGTCGACCGCTCGTGCCCGCTCGAGGAAGAGCAGCTCGCCGTCCGTCGGCGCCATCGGCGGCACGGCGTAGACGCGCTCGGAGCGCAGCCCGAGGCGCTCCCGGCTCGACCCGACGACGACGAGCCTCGGGCAACCCTCGACCAGCCGGCGAACGAGGTCGGCCACCGCATCGACGAGGTGCTCGCAGTTGTCGACGACGAGGAGCGCCCGCCTTCCGGCGAAGGCGCCGACGATCGAGTCGGCGATCGCGACCCCTGCTTGCTCCGAAACCTCGAGGGCCTGCGCGAACGTCGTGTCGAGCAGCGAGGCGTCGCGGAGCGGCGCGAGCGGGATCCAGAAGACGCCGTCGGGGAAGCCCTCTGCTGCCTCGGCTGCCGCCTGCAAGGCGAGTCTCGTCTTGCCCGTCCCGCCCGGGCCGGCGAGCGTGACGAGGCGCGCGTCCGGGCGTTCCAGGAGCTCACTCACCTCCCGGAGCTCGGTCTCCCTTCCCAGGAACGGCGTCGCAGGGACGGGCAGGTTCGTCCGGTAGAGCGTCTTCAGCGCGGGGAAGTCCCCGGCTCCGAGCTGGTAGACGCGCTCGGGGGCGGAGAGGTCCTTGAAGCGGTGCTCGCCGAGGTCGCGAAGCTCGACCTCGACGAGCGGAGCGGTCGAAGCCGAGACGAGAACCTGCCCACCGTGGCCCGAGGCGGCGATGCGGGCGGCGCGGTGGACGTCGTCTCCGACGTAGCCCTCCTCGCCGAGGAGCGGCGTCCCCGTGTGGACGCCGACGCGCACGCGGATCGGGCCGGCGGCGAGCCCCTCCGTCAGCCCGGCCGCGGCCGCGAGCGCTCCCGGTGCGGTCGGGAAGGCGAAGAAGAACGCATCGCCTTGTGTATCCACCTCGACCCCGCCCTCTCGAGCACAGGCCTCGCGGATCACGCGCCGATGCTCTGCAAGCGCCTCCGCATACGCCTCGGCACCGAGCTCGCTTAGCAGGCGCGTCGAGCCCTCGACGTCCGTGAAGAGGAACGTCACGGTTCCCGACGGGAGCCCACGCGAGGACATGAGCAGG
>CAZODN010000043.1:0-20427 GCA_964578545.1 uncultured Gaiellales bacterium | reverse complement strand
AGTGCCCCGATCGCATAGGCGACGAGACCCAGCACGTAGGCCCGCTTGCGCCCGTACAGGTCGCCGATCTTGCTGCTGATCAGGATGAACGCGGCCGAGACGAGGGCCTCGAGCGCGATCGCCGCCTGGACGCTGCTCACGGTCGTGTCCAGGTCGGCGACCACGGCCGAGATCGAGACGTTCATCAGCGACGTGTCCACGACGAGCACGAACATCGCCGCCGCCAGCAGCAGGGCGAGCCTGGGAGTGCCGGAGCTCTCCTCTCCGGGAACGCCGCTGCTCACAATCTCGCTCATACGCGATCCGCGCCGGCAGGGTCGCGCAGGTCGGCACTCGAAGCGAAGCGACTGCTCGTCCGCCCTGTGCTCACGAGCCGGATCCTACGGCAGCCGTCGAGAGCGCCGTGCCGTCGTCCGTCGACGTCACTCTCGTCGCGACGCTCAAGAGCCCATCCGCAGGCCTGCGCCCGCCGAGTCGGGTCGGTGCGCTGGTTCGTGCGTGGCGAGCGCGGCCGCGTGAGCGGAGCGGCAGCTCAGAAGAGCGTCGGCGCGATCGGCGGTGGCTCGATGCCGCCGGCCGCCGGGATGCCGGCCCCGTCGAGCAGGCCGCGCAGGATCGTCGCGCTCCGCGGAGCGAAGTCGTCACGGTTGTTGTTGAACAGGGCGTAGACCTCGTCCGCCTCCCGGGAGAGCCGTCCGAGCTCCTCGACCCACTCTGCGAGCTCCTCCTCCGAGTACATCCAGTCGAAGCGCTGCCAGGACTTCTCCGCGCGGACGTTCCACGTGTTCGCGTTCCGCCCGTGGAATCGGACGTACGCGACCGGGTGCGTGGCGGCCGCGACGGGAGGCACGACGTTCGACGCGCGCGTCCGCGGCGCGTCTACCGACACGTACGCGAGCCCGTTGCGCTCGAGGAACGCGAACGTGTCCGCGCGCTCCTCCTCCTCGAGCCACGAGCGGTGCCGGAATTCGACGAGCGGCACGAGGGGGTCGAGAAGCCCGCGTACGCGCTCGAGCTCGGCCTTCGCCTCGGCCGACTTGACGAAGCGCGGGTGGTACTGGAGGAGGATCCCACGGAGCTTCCCGGAGAGCTCGAGCGGCTGGATCGAGGCGCGGAACTCGGCGAACGCGCGCTCCTGGTCGGCGGGCTCGTGATGCGTCATCGTCGCGTGCGCCTTCACGTGGAACGTGAACTCCGGCGGCGTTCGCTGCGCCCAGCGCCCCGTCACCGCGGGATCGGGGAGGTGGTAGTACGTCGAGTCCACCTCGACCGTGTCGAAGCGCTCCGCGTAGTAGGCGAGCCGCGCCTTGGCCGTCGAGACGCCGCGTGGGTACCACGCGCGGATCAGCCCCTCGTCGGCGAAGGAGCACGTCCCGAGGCGGACGACCGCGGCCATGGTCGAAGCGTAGGGGCCGCCGCCTGCCGGCCCCTACGCTTCGTGAGCACTACTTCTTGCGGACGACCTTGCTCTTGGCGGCGAAGCCGTTCACGGTGGGATTGACGCACGGCGTCGCTCCGATCAGGGGCTGCAGCTGCGTGCACAGCGGCGGTGCCGCCGCGGTGGTCGCCACGGCGTCGGCGCGGAAGAACGTGCCGGACTTGGCCTTGAACGCGAACTTCCCGCTCCCAGAGACCGTCGCTCGGCCGAGCCGCTTGAGCTTGCTCGCCTTCGCGCCGCCGAAGATCGTGACCGTCGCGCCTCCCCGGGGCTGCCCCGCCTGCGTCACGGCTCCGGAGAGCGTCGCGCCTGCACCCGAGCGCTTCGCGGTGAGGCTGACGGCTCCGGGGGCGATTGCGGCAGGAGAGACGACTGCACCGGCCGGGTTCACGGCCCCGATCCCCGGCGAGTACGGAACCCACGTCGCTATCCAGGCGCCGGTGGCCACCTTCCCGAAGACGCCGTTGATGGAGAGCTCGGCGTTGTACACCTTCGCACCGAAGGTCGCGCGGCCCGGCGTCCCTGCGGGCACGTCGGGCGGCGGCAGGCAGATGGCGATGAACGCGGGGCTGATGGATGCGAGGCTCGTTCCGGCCGTCGAGATCAGGTACGTCGGCACGGTGAGCGTCTGTCCGGCCGCCGTCAGGACCATGAGCCACGTTGCGAGCGGTGTGGCACCGCTCACGCACGCGGCCTGCGCGTCCGCAGGAACCTGACCCGGTGCAGCGACGACGAGCTGACCCTCGAGGGGGAGGTCGGCGCCTCCGAGGTCGAGCGCCTTCACGGTCGCGCGCACGGGCCCGAGTACCGTGCCCGCGGCTTGGTTGGTCGTCAGCGACGTGCCGGTCGGAGCGAGGATCGCGACTCGTGCCGTCGCATCGTCGTTCGGGTCGAGCGAGGCCTTCACGACGACACCCGTCGCCGTTTGTGTCACCTGGAGCTTCGGGGACATGTACGCAGCGAGCGCGGACGGCACGGCGACCACCGCCGCCACCGTCGCGACCCCTACGACTGCAGTCCAGAAACGTCTGATCATCTGACCTCCTTCGTCGTGGGCGAGTGTTTCACACACCCGCGGCAGCGTCATCCTCGCGCGACGAGGAGGCCGCTCGCCTTCACCCACTGCTTGTTGTCGTAGCGGTACAGGTAGACGGTGTCGAGCGGCCGGTAGTCCGTCCGGGACGTCTTCAGCCGGATGCCCGGGAGGAGGAACGGGTTCGCGGCGGTGTCGAGGCTCTGCGCCGCCTTCAGGAGGCCCGCGCGCGTGAGGTTCCCGCTCGCCTTGCGCAGGGTCTCGACCATCGTCCAGGCGACGGTCATGCCGTACCAGTTGTAGACGTCCGTCACGCGTCCGCTCGGGTAGTAGCGCTTCATGATCGAGCGGTAGAGGGCGACTGCGGGGTCCTTCGCCCAGATCGGGTCGTTCGGGTTCTTCACGAACGCGATCGAGAGGGCCCCCTTCGTCAGCTCGGGCGCGTTGAAGCGGGCGTAGCCCATGATCGTGGGCTCGATCGAGACGGATGCGATGTACAGCTGCGGCTTCCACCCGAGCTTGTGGGTTGCCGTGACGGCGTTGAGGAAGAACTTCGGCGTCGCGAACAGCATGAGCGTGTCCGCGCCGGACGCCTTCAGCACGCCGATCTGGGCGGAGACGTCCGCGCCCGTGTACTCGTAGGCCTGCTTCGCGACGATCCGCGGCCCCTTCCCCGCGATCGCGCGCGTGAGCCCGGTGAGCATGTCGCGGCCGAGGTCGGTGTTCTCGTACAGGACGGCGACCTTCGCCTTCGGGCGCGAGTTCACGAGCGACTTCCCGTACACGTTCCCCTCGCCTCGGTAGCTCATGAGGAAGCCCATCGTCCACGGGTACTGCGCGGGCTTGGCGATCTGCTGCGACCCGTCGCCGGCGAAGAGCTGCGGCACCTTCATGCCGTTCAGGTAGTCGCGGATCGCGAGGTTGTTCGCCGTCCCGACGCTGTTGAAGACCGCGAAGACCCGATCCTGCTCGACGAGCCGACGGGTCGCCTGCACCGTCTGTGCCGGGTTGTAGGCATCGTCGTAGTAGAGGTAGGAGATCTTCCGCCCGTTGACGCCGCCCTTCCCGTTGACGTAGTCGAAGTACGCCTTCGCTCCCGGGCCGACGGCGCCGAAGGCGGCGGCCTCGCCGGTCAGCGGGACGGTGCCTCCGAGGAGCACGCTCGTCGGCGTCACTCCCGGGTCGGCGCCCGGCGACGCGCCGGCGCCGAGGACGACGACGAGGGCGAGCGCCGCTGCTGCGAGCGCCTTCACCTCGTGATTCGCGTGCGGAGCGCGGGCAGCTTCAGCACCGCCGTCCCCATCCGAGCCCTCGCGCTCGCCGGCATGGGCAGGTCGAGGTACAGGAGGTTCCCTGGGGACTGGGCGGTCGAGGACGAGGCGAGCGTGAGCTGCAGCCTCGAGCCCTGCGGGACGAGTGTCGCCTGGTCGATCATCCGGATCGTCACCCTGCGCGCCCCTGGCTTCGTCGGCACGCCGCCCGCGCTCACGAGGATCTCCTTGCCGTTCGGCGTCCGTGCGGTCAGCACGGCGACGAGGCGCGACCAGCCGCCGCTCGCGGCGAGGGACACGTCCACGGTGGGCGCGCCGAAGACCTCGATCGGCTGCCGAAGGCGCGGCGTCGTCCTGACGACCTTCCCGCTCTTCGCGATCGTCGTCACGCCGGGGAGCGCGAACGTCGAGGCCTTCGTCGCCGGTAGGCCCGCGCGGCGCGGGAGGCTGCCGCCGCCCGTCCAGCCTTCGGGCGCGACGTAGACGGCGGGCGAAGGGGCGCAGGCGGCGCCGCGGAGGTGGCAGTCGAAGAACCCGAGCGCAGCAGCCATGAGCGCCCCCGTGTCGGCGGCCGGGAAGGTCGATGGCGCGTGCCCGTGATTGCCGATGAAGAGCACCTTCGGCCCCTTGAGCGCCTTGAAGGCCTTCGTTGCCTGGTCGATGCCGAAGAGGAAGTCGCGACGGCCCGGTGCCAGGAGGACGGGCGTCGTCACCATGCCGAGCCGCGAAAGGCTCGAACGCTCGGCAGCCCATGGCTTCACCACCGCGTTGACGCCCGCGAACGCGGCCGCCTGCACGGCGTCGAGCGACGGGTCGCGTCGGTTCTCGGGGATCGACCCGGCAAGGCCGGCGACGAGACCGGACTTCACGAGTCCTTGCGGCATCAGCGCCGAGTACAGGTCGGTCCAGGTCTCGACCGTCACGGCAGCGGCCCACGGCACGCCCGCGGCGAGCGAGTTGAAGACGGCACCACCCCCGTAGGAGATGCCCCAGGCGCCGATCCTGGTGTCCGACACGTCGGGCCGCGCCGCGAGCCAATCGCGGATCGCGCGCACGTCCGCGACCTCCCGCGGGCCGTCGATCCCGACGAGCCCCCCGGACTCACCGTGTCCGCGCGCGTCGAACGTCAGGACGGCGTAGTTCCCTCCGGTGAAGCCGTACCCCTCGACGAGGGCGTTCATGTCCTGGCGCTTCCCGGAGAGCCCGTGGAGGAAGACGAGCGCGGGCCAGCCGCCCGCGGGCGGCGAACCCTCCGGGAGGTAGAGCGTCGCCGCGATCGAGACCCCGTCGTCCATCGGGATCGTGACGTCCGACGTCGCGACCTGCGCGGCCGGCGCCTCTCCCGCGACGAGGGCGAGCGCGGTGGCGAGCACCGCCAAGCAAGCCTTCAACACGAGGGGGAAGGGTAGACGAGCGCCGGCCTTGCCGACCCTCTCCTTACAATCCCCGCGCATGGATCCCCGGCCGATCGGCGTGTTCGACTCGGGCATGGGCGGGCTCACCGTCCTGCACGAGTGCCTCGTCACGCTCCCGCACGAGGACTTCGTGTACCTCGGGGACGGCGCGCGGCTGCCCTATGGCCCGCGACCGCTCGACGAGGTGCGGCGCTTCGCGCTCGAGATCGCCGGCTACCTCGAGCGCCAGGGGGTCAAGCTCGTCGTCGCCGCGTGCAACTCGGCGACGGCGGCTGCCCTCCCCGATCTCCAGCGGCGGCTCTCGGTTCCCGTGCTCGGTGTGATCGCGCCGGAGGCTCACGCTGCCGTGCTCGCGACGCGGAACCGCCGCATCGGTCTGCTCGCGACGCAGGCGACCGTCGCGAGCGGGCGTTACGCCGACCTGATCGGGGCGCTCGACGCCGGCGCGGAGGTCTTCTCCGTCCCTTGCCCGAGGCTCGTGCCGCTCATCGAGGGGGAGGACCCGTTCGGCGAGGCCACGGTTGCGGCCGTTCGCGAGTACGCGGCGGTCCTGAAGGACGAGGACGTGGACACGGTGATCCTCGGCTGTACTCACTACCCGCTCATCCGGCCGATCCTCCAGCGCGTCTTCGGTCGCGGCGTGACGCTCGTGTTCTCGGCGGAGGAGACCGCGCGCGAGGTCGCCGAGACCCTCGCGCGCAAGGGCATCGAGAACGCCGCCGACCGCGAGGGCGAGTACCGCTTCCTCACGACCGGCGACCCCGCGCTGTTCCGCGAGACGGGCCAGCGGTTCCTCCAGTTGCCGATCGACGTGGCCGAGCACGTCGAGGTGGCCGCGCTCGAGGCGGCGATCGCGTGAGGCACGACGGCAGGAAGCCGGGACAGCTGCGCCCGCTCGACGTGCAGGTCGACTACCTGGAGCAGCCGCACGGCTGCGTGCTCTACCGGCAGGGGAAGACGATCGTCCTCTGCACCGCGACGGTCGAGGAGACCGTGCCGCGCTGGCTCGTGCGGAGCGGCCGCGGCTGGATGACGGCCGAGTACGCGATGCTGCCCGCGTCCACCGGCGAGCGGACGCAGCGGGGCGTCACGCGCGGGCGCCCCGACGGCCGAACCGTCGAGATCCAGCGGCTCATCGGCCGCTCGCTCCGGGCCGTGTGCGACTTCGAGGCGCTCGGCGAGCGCACGCTTTGGCTCGACTGCGACGTCCTCCAAGCCGACGGCGGGACGCGGTGCGCGTCGATCACGGGCGCGTGGATCGCCGCCAGCAGGGCGCTCGAGCGCTTCGGCCTCTCGAAGGCGCTGACGGGCTCGATCGCGGCGATCTCGGTCGGGATCGTCGAGGGTGAGGCCGTGCTCGACCTCGACTACGAGGAGGACTCCGCCGCCGAGACGGACATGAACGTCGTGATGACGGGCGACGGCAGCCTCGTGGAGGTGCAGGCGACCGCGGAGCGCGACCCGTTCTCCCGCGAGCTCCTCGACGACCTCCTCGACCTGGCGGCGTCCGGGATCGACGAGCTCACCGCAGCGCAACGGGACGCGGCGGCGCTCCCGCTTCCCGCGTGAGCTCGTGCGCCGCCGTGCGGCGGTCGCTCGCGCGGCTCGGATCTCCCCTCGGCCGCCCGCACCGGGGCAGGTGACACAGTTGGGCGGCTCGGGCATGAGCGTCAGCGCGTGAAGCTCGTCCTCGCCTCCCGGAACCCGAACAAGCTGCGTGAGCTCCGCGCGGCGCTTCCGGGCTGGGCGATCGAGCTCCTCGACGCGCCGGCGGAGCCGGTCGAGGACGGCGCCACCTTCCTCGACAACGCTCGCATCAAGGCGCGGCACGGGCGCGAGCACGCGCCTGTGGACGCCTGGGTCGCGGGCGAGGACTCCGGGATCGAGGTGGCGGCGCTCGGCGGCCGGCCTGGGGTCGAGTCCGCCCGCTGGGCGGACGACGGCGTCTCGCGCCTGCTCGCAGAGCTTCGCGGCGTGGACGATCGGCGGGCGCGCTACGTGTGCGAGCTCGTCGCGCTCGGCCCGGGCGGCGAGGAGGCTCGGGGGACGGGCACGCTCGAGGGCGAGATCGCGCCCGAGCCGCGCGGCGAGGAGGGCTTCGGCTACGACCCGATCTTCGTCCCGACCGGCGAGTCCCGCACGGTGGCGGAGCTCGGGAACGCGTGGAAGTCCGCGCACTCCCACCGAGCGAAGGCGGCGGCGGCGCTCGCTCGGGCGCTCGGCGCCGGCTGAAGCTTGGTAGCGTCGGGGCCGTGGATGCAGCCCAGGCACTCCGTGAGCTCATGGAGCTCTCGTCCCAGATCGAGGCGGCGGTCGTCCTCGACAGCGACGGCGCCGTCGTCGCGTCGAGCCCGGAGGGCGACGAGCCGGCCGGCACGCTCGCCGCCGTGGCGCTCGAGCTCCTCGGCGCGGCGTCCGAGCTCGGCTCGGGCCAGGAGGTCGGGCGCGTGGAGATCGAGCTCGAGGACGGCGCGCTGTTCGTCGTCCGCGAGGGTGCGCACGCCATCGTCGCGCGCACCGCGCCCGAGCCGACGGCGGGGCTCGTCGTCTACGACCTCCGCACGAGCCTGCGCTCGATCGACGAGCCCGCGCCGAAGAGGCGGCGCTCCCCCCGCGCGAGGAAGGAGGAGGAGTCGTGAGGAAATTGATCCGCCTCGCCATCCTCGTCGGGCTCGCAGTGTGGGCATGGCGCCGCTTCGCCGGGCCCTCGCGCCCCCAGGAGCGCGCGGCGATCTCCTACGTCGACGGCTCGTCGGTCGTGCTCGAGCCCGGCTCTGCCGGCTTCGAGCGGCTCGCGGCGATCGCGCGCCGCGCGCTGCGGCAGTGACCCACGACGAGCTCGGGGCGCTGATCGTCGACCGGGCGCTGCTCGAGGGCGACTTCGTCCTCCGCTCCGGGCGGCGGTCGACGTGGTACCTCGACAAGTATCGCTTCGAGACGGAGCCTGAGCTCCTCCGCGCGCTCGGCGAGTGCCTCGCGGAGGTCGCCGCCGAGCACGAGCCCGGGGCGGCACGGCTCGCCGCCCCCGCCCTCGGAGCGGTCGCGCTGGCCGCTTCCGCGGCCATGGCGTCCGGGCTGCCCTTCATCATCGTGCGCGGTGAAACCAAGGAATACGGCACCGCGAACCGGATCGAGGGCCCCTTCCGAGAGGGCGAGCTCGTCTGCCTGCTCGAGGACGTCGTCACGTCGGGCGGGGCGCTCGGCGAGGCGGTGTCCGTGCTCAGGGAGCAGGGCCTCGTCGTCCGGAACGCGGTCTGCGTCGTCGACCGGGAGGAGGGCGGCTCCGATGCCCTCGCGCGCCTGGGCGTGCGCCTCCGGGCGCTCTTCCGGGCGAGCGAGCTGCTCGAGACGCGAAAAAGCGCCGGAAAACGGCATGGTTGAGCCAAATCAGGAGGGGTGTTAGGCTCCCTCGGTTCCGTGAGATCGAATCCGACGTCAGGAGGAACGAAGTGACAAAGCAGGATTTCGTCGACGCAGTCGCCGACCGGACGGGAATGTCCAAGCGCGATGCGGGCGCTGCGGTCGACGCCGTGCTCGACACGATCACGTCTGCCCTGAAGAGCGGCGACTCGGTCACCTTCACGGGCTTCGGCAAGTTCTCGACCTCGCACCGCGCCGCGCGCATGGGCGTGAACCCGCGGACGGGCGAGAAGGTGCACATCGGGGCGACGACGGTCCCGAAGTTCTCGGCCGGAAGCCAGCTGAAGGCCGCGGTCAAGGGCTAGACGAAGCCTTCGCAGGTTTGGAGAGAGGGCCGCCCGCGGGCGGCCCTCTCTCGTGCACGCCAGAACACCGGTGTCAGACACCAGACGGCCAGCGCCCAGCACGGTTCGCCGCAGCCCTCGACCGCTTCAGGCATGTCTGCCTTCCGCCGACGCGATCGTAGAGCCGGGACGTGTGGGGATCGACTGGAGCAAAGTCTTGACGGTTTCCCCTTGACAGAGATCGGTGTCTGACACCAAGGCTTGGAATCGAACACGTGTTCGTATAGCCTGCCTGGCATGCAGCTGGCATTCGACGCCGCCGACCGGCTCGTCGAGCTGATCCACGCCCGGCGCGGCGCCGTGACAGGCGAAGAGGCAGCCCGTGCGCTCTTCGCGCTCGAGCGCGCTCCCGCCGTGCTCGCGCGCTCGCTGCTCGCGGACGTGGTCGCCGGCGATGCCCGGCTCGAGTGGTTCGGCGAACGGGTCGGGCTCGCCGGGGACGGCACCGGCGAGACGCTCATCGAGGACGCGGAGCTCGTCGTCTTCGACCTCGAGACGACGGGCCTCTCCGCGGCCCGCGACCGCGTGTGCGAGATCGGTGCCGTCCGCGTCCGCGCGCTCGAGATCGTGGACGAGTTCGAGACGCTCGTGAACCCGGGGATCGCACTGCCGGCCCAGATCGCGACGCTGACCGGCATCCGCGCGGCCGATCTCCGCGCCGCACCGCGCGCCGAGGTGGCCGTGCGGCGCTTCCTCGTGTTCGCCGGCGATGCGCCGCTCGCCGCGCACAACGCGCGCTTCGACGTCGGCTTCCTCGAGCACGAGGTGCGGCGGCTGACCGGCAACCGCGTCGCTGCCCCGGTGGTGGACACCGTGTGGCTCGCACGCCGGTTGCTGCAGCGGCGGAGCGAGCGCTTCTCGCTCGCCTGGCTCGCGCACTTCTTCGGCACGACGTGGGAGCCGTGCCATCGCGCGCTTCCCGACGCGCTGGCGACGGCGGAGATCCTCGTCTCCCTGCTCGGGCTCGCGCAGGAGCGCGGGGCGCGCACGCTCGCAGACGTGCTCGAGCTTGCCGCGCCGCGCGCGCGGAGGCTCAGCGTAAAGCGCTCCATCGTGGCGGGCGCTCCGACGTGCCCCGGCGTGTACCTCTTCCGCGACCGGAACGAGACCGTGCTCTACGTGGGGAAGGCGCGAGACCTTCGGGCTCGGCTGCGCTCGTACTTCTCCGGCGACCGGCAGCGCCCTGCGATCGAGGCCGCGCTCGGTGCGGTCGAGCGGATCGAGTGGCGCGTCGTCGGATCCGAGCTCGAGGCCGCGTTGGACGAGCTCCGGCTGCTGCGCGAGCTGCGGCCGCCGGCCAACGCCCGCGCGACGCGGCCCGACCGCTCCGTCTACCTCGAGTTGCGGGAGGGGCGCTGGCGGGTCGTCCCGACGCCCGGCCCGCTCGGGCCGATCGGGAGCAAGCGCCGTGCCTCGCTCGCCGCGCGCGCACTCGACGGGTTCGTGGGGGACGACCTCGCAGAGGCCGTCCCGCCTCTCCGCGCGCGCCTCCGGCGGCTCTCGCGCGACCTCAGGTTCGAGGACGCCGCGAGGCTCCGGGATCGCCTCGGTGCGCTCGAGGAGGTGGTCGAGCGGGTTGCGACGCTCGCCGAGCTCAGGCAGGCGCGCCTCTGCCTCCTCGCCCCCGCCCGCGAGCCAGGGCTCCGGCGGGCCTTCTTCGTCGCGGGCGGGAGGGTCTGGAGTCGGGCGCTTGCCCGTGGTCCTGCCGGGAGGCTCGAGGTCGAGGCCGGCCTTGCGGCGGTCGGCGGCGAGCCGTCCTTCGCGCCCGAGGACGCGGACGAGCTGCTCGTCGTCTCCGGCTTCGTGCGCCGCCCTCCGCCAGAGATCCGCGTCGTGTCCCTCGACGCGGCAGCGATCCTGGCGGCCTGATGCAACCACGTCGCTGACCCTGCGGCGCCTACGACGACCGCGGAGGTCCACGGCGACCGCAACGGCCAGCGGGGGCGCTTGGGGCAGCAAGTTACAACTTGAAACTTGCGCCTCCCTCGGCGCTGCTTCCAGGGAGATCGACTCGGATGCGCCCTCGATCTCCCTCGTGGTGAGCAAGTTACAAGTTGTCACTTGTGCTCGCTCGGAAGCTGTTGCCGCCGGGGTATGGATCACCCCCGGTCGAGGCCCGGACACTGCTGGCCGTGTCGGCCGGTGCTCGAAGATCACCGTCGCCGTGCCAGCCCGCGGGCGTAGCCTTCCACCAGTGGAGACCGCGAACTTCGCCGACCGGCTCGCGGAGGCCGTCGCGCGCAAGCAGAGCCAGCTCGTCGTCGGGCTCGACCCGCGGGTCGACCTGCTCCCGGTCGAGCTGCGCGGCGAGGCGGTTCTCGGGCGCGCGGCCGCGGCGTCGTCCGTCTCGCGGTTCTGCCGCGGGATCGTCGACGCCGTCTCCTCGTACGTCGTAGCCGTGAAGCCGCAGGCGGCCTTCTTCGAGGCACTCGGCGCCGACGGGATGCGGGCGCTCGAGGAGGTGTGCGCCCATGCGCGCGCCGTCGGGCTCCTCGTCGTGCTCGACGCCAAGCGCGGCGACATCGGCTCCACGGCGAGGGGGTACGCGGAGGCCTACCTCGAGCCGCAGGAGGGCGGCCCGCCCCTCGCCGACGCGCTGACGGCCAGCCCCTACCTCGGCCACGACTCGATCGAGCCCTTCCTCGCTGCCTGCCGGCGCCACGGGTCGGGCCTCTTCCTCCTCGTCCGAACGTCGAACGCCGGCGCGACGGACATCCAAGACGCAGCGCTCTCGGACGGCCGCCCGCTCTGGCAGCACGTCGCCGACCTCGTCAGGGAGTGGGGAGAGCCGTTCGTCGGCGAGGCGGGGATGTCGAGCGTCGGCGCCGTCGTCGGGGCGACGCACCCCCGAGCGGTGTCAGAGGCCAGGAGGCTGCTCCCGCGCTCGCCGCTACTCCTCCCAGGCGTCGGAGCGCAGGGCGCGACTCCGGCCGACGTCGCCCGCGCGTTCACGACGGGGGCAGCGAGCGCGCTCGTGACCGCATCGCGATCCGTGATCTACGCGTACCGCGACACGGAGCTCGACTGGCGGGAGGCCGCCGCGGCCGAGGCACAGCGCCTGCAGCGCGCGGTCTGGTCCGCCTCCGGCTGGTAGCTCGCCCGAGCGAGTACAGTTCCGGCCCGGTGATGCGAAAGGCCGTCCTCGCTTTCGTCGCCCTCGTCGCCGCCTTCGCCGCGCCGGTCCAGGCCTCGACGGTCGACACCTCCTCCGCGGCCCCGCCGCCGCGCCTCGCCGCGTCCGCGTGGTACCTCGTGGGGCAGGACGGGGAGCTTCTCGCGGCCCACGACGAAGCCCGCCCGCGCCCGATCGCGAGCATCACGAAGCTGATGACCGCGCTCGTCGTCGTCGAGCGCGTGCGCCTCTCGGACGTCGTGCGTGTCACCCCGTATCGCGCCGGCGCTCTCGAGTCCACGGCCTACCTCCGCCCGGGAGAGGAGCTCACGGTCGCGGAGCTGCTGCGTGCCCTCCTCGTCCCGAGCGCGAACGACGCCGCCCACGTGCTCGCCCTCCACGTCGGCAACGGCTCGATCGACCGCTTCGTCGGGCTCATGAACGCCAAGGCCCGCGAGCTCGGCCTCGAGGACACGCACTTCGAGAACCCGCACGGCCTCGACGAGGCCGGGCACGTCTCGAGCGCACGGGACACGACGGCGCTCGTCCGCTACGCGCTCGGCATCCCGTTCATCAAGGACGCGCTCGCGCGGGAGACCTACGCACGGAACGGTCGCGTCCTCCCGACGACCGACGACCTCCTCGCCCGCTGGCCGCCGCTCGTCGGCGGGAAGACCGGCCACACGTCCGGCGCCGGGTGGTCACAAGCCGCCGCGGCGAGCAAGAGCGGGGTCACGGTCTACGGCACCGTGCTCGGCAGCCCGACGCGCGAGGCCCGCAACGAGGCGCTCCAGGAGCTCCTCGCGTACGGGCTGAGCCGCTACCGGCGCGTGCAGGCGATCCTCCCCGACCGCGTCTATGCCGAGGTCGAGACCGGCTACGGGCGCCCCGCGGTCGAGCTCGTCGCGCGAGCGCCGGCGGTGCGCACGGTGCTCTCCGGGACGCCGCTCGTCCAGCGCGTCGTCGCTCCCTCGGCGCTCGGCCTCCCCGTGGCGAAGGGTCAGGAGCTCGGCCAAGTCGAGGTCCTCGACCGGGGCCGCGTCGTGGCCTCGTCGCCGCTCGTCGCCGCCGAAGGCGTGTCGGAGCCGGGCCTCATCGGGAAGGCGCTCTGGCTCGCGGGCGAGACTGCCGACAACCTGTGGGAGATCGTCACGTGATCGTCACCGTCACCGTCAACGCCGCGCTCGACCGCACCCTCACGGTTCCGATCTTCCAGATCGGGTTCCGTCACCGCTCGAGCGAGGTCGTGACGCTCGCGGGCGGGAAGGGGATCAACGTCGCGCGGGCCCTCAAGTCCCTGGACGTGCCCGTGGTTGCGACCGGGCTCGCCGGCGGCCGAACGGGCACGCGGATCATCGAGGAGCTGACCTCCGAGGCGATCCTCAACGACTTCGTCCGGATCGCCGCCGAGTCGCGGACCTCGACCGCGGTCGTCGACCCGACCTCCGGCACGTACACCGAGATCAACGAGTGGGGGCCGGAGGTCACGCGGGCCGAGCTGGAGACGCTCATGGAGAAGCTGCACTACCTCGTGCGCGGGGCCGACTTCGTCGTCCTCGCCGGGTCGCTCCCGCGGAAGGTGCCGACGACCTTCTATGCGGACGCGATCCGCGACCTCACGCGCCGTGACGTCCGCGTCGTGCTCGACAGCGAGGGCGAGCCGCTCCGCCTCGGGGTCGAGGCGGGCCCCTTCCTCGTCTCGCCGAACCAAAGGGAGGCCGAGGGGCTCGTGGGGCAGGAGCTCGAGGACGACGACGACTTCCTGATGGCCCTCGACGCCATCGCCGAGATGGGCGCGCGCAACGTCCTCATCACCCTCGACAACGGCTGCTTCGCCCTCCTTCGCTTCGGGCGGAGGACGGTTCGGCTGCGGGCGTTCGCGCCGCACGTCGAGCCCGTGTCCGGCGTCGGCTCCGGGGACGTGCTGCTCGGGCAGTTCCTCGCCGCGGTCGGTGACGAGCTCTCGCCGGAAGAGGCGGTGCGCCTCGCGGTCGCCGCCGGGGCCGCCTCGGTTCGAGAGATCGGAGCGGGTCGCTTCGACCCCGCGCTCGCGGCGACGCTCACGGAGAGCGTCGAGCTCGCGATGCTTCAGCCCGCCCGCTCGTAGAGACCGGCCGATCCGCGGATCGGTGTGCAGTGCCCCGCGTCGGGGTCACGTGATCGCCGTCGCCGCGCGCTGCTAACGTCGCTCCATGGAGACCGAGCTTCGCCAGGAGGAGATCGAGCGGCTCGTCGCGCTCGAGCGCAAGTTCGGCAAGGAAGGGCTCACCTTCGACGACGTCCTCCTGCTTCCCGCCGAGTCGCACGTCCTCCCGAACGACGTCTCGACCGTCACGCCGCTGACCCCGGACATCTCGCTGAACATCCCGATCGTCTCGGCTGCGATGGACACCGTGACCGAGGCGCGGCTCGCGATCGCGTTGGCAAGGGCGGGCGGCCTCGGGATCGTCCACCGCAACCTCTCGATCGAGGAGCAGGTCGCGGAAGTGGACAAGGTGAAGCGCTCCGAGTCGGGGATGATCGTCGAGCCGGTCACGCTCCGGCCCCACGACTCGGTCGCCGACGCGCTGGAGCTGATGGCGCGCTACCGGATCTCGGGCGTGCCGATCACGGACGACGCGGGCGTGCTGGTCGGGATCCTCACGAACCGCGACCTTCGCTTCGAGACCGACACCGCGCAGCCCGTCTCCGCGCTCATGACCTCGCGCAACCTCGTCACGGCACCCGTCGGCACCACGCTCGCGGAGGCGGAGGCGATCCTCCATCGCCACAAGATCGAGAAGCTCCCTGTGGTGGACGCCGACGGGCGCCTGAAAGGGCTCATCACCGTCAAGGACATCTCGAAGAAGATCAAGTACCCGGACGCGACGAAGGACGACCAGGGCCGTCTCCGGGTCGGCGCGGCAGTGGGGGTCGGGCCGGACGCGCTCGAGCGCGCGGCCGCGCTCGTCGCCGCCGAGGTCGACGTGCTCGTCGTGGACACGGCGCACGGCCACTCCCACGGCGTCCTGGACGTGGTCCGAAGGGTCAAGGCCGCGCACGACGTCGACCTCGTCGCGGGCAACGTCTCGACCGGCGACGGCGCGCTCGCGCTGGCGGACGCCGGGGCGGACGCGGTGAAGGTGGGGCAGGGCCCGGGCTCGATCTGTACCACCCGCATCGTCGCCGGCGTCGGCGTGCCCCAGGTGACCGCGGTCTACGACGCCGCGCAGGCGCTCGCGGGGCAGGGGGTCTCGGTCATCGCCGACGGAGGGATCCGGAGCTCGGGCGACATCGCGAAGGCGATCGCCGCCGGCGCGGACGTCGTCATGCTCGGCTCGATGCTCGCCGGCACCGACGAGGCGCCCGGCGAGGTCATCGTCGCGCAGGGTGAGCGCTTCAAGGAGTACCGAGGCATGGGGTCGCTCGGGGCGATGAAGGCGCGCTCGTTCTCGAAGGACCGCTACTTCCAGGGCGACGTCGAGGACGTCGAGAAGCTCGTCCCCGAGGGGATCGAGGGCCGCGTGCCGTACAAGGGCCCGCTCTCCCCGATCGTCCACCAGCTCGTCGGCGGGCTCCAGCAGTCGATGGGCTACTGCGGCGCCGCGACGATCGAGGAGATGAAGACGAAGACGCGCTTCACGCGGATCACGCCGGCCGGGCTGCACGAGAGCCACCCGCACGGGGTCACGATCACGAAGGACGCCCCCAACTACAGGCGGTAGGGCGATGGGCGAGGTCGTACCGCTGCCGGCCCCGGACACGTCGCCTGAGGAGCGCCCGGTCCTCGTCGTCGACCTCGGCGGCCAGTACTCGCAGCTCATCGCGCGGCGGGTGCGGGAGGCGCGTGTCTACTCGGAGCTCGTCGGGCATCGGCTCTCCGCCGCGGAGGTCGCGCGGCGCAAGCCGGCGGCGCTCGTCCTCTCGGGCGGGCCTGCGTCGGTGTACGCGGAGGGCGCTCCAGAGGTCGATCCCGGGATCTTCGAGCTCGGGATCCCGACGCTCGGAATCTGCTACGGGATGCAGCTCATGGCCCGCGACCTCGGCGGCTCGGTCGAGCGCACGGGGGTTTCGGAGTTCGGGAAGACGGAGCTCGAAGCGCACGAGTCGGAGCTGTTCCACGACCTCCCGTCGGAGCAGGTCGTATGGATGAGCCACCGCGACTCGGTCACGGCCCCGCCCGCGGGCGCGACGGTGACCGCGTCCTCTCCGTCCACCCCGATCGCGGCCTTCGAGAGCCCAGGACGCAGGCTCTACGGCGTCCAGTTCCACCCCGAGGTCGTCCACACGCCGCACGGTCAGGAGATCCTCAAGAACTTCCTCTACGAGGTCGCCGGCGCGACGCCGACGTGGACGCCCGCGGCCGTCATCGAGGAGCAGGTCGAGCGGATCCGCGCCGCCGTCGGGTCGGAGCGGGTCCTGTGCGCGCTCTCGGGCGGCGTCGACTCCGCGGTCGCGGCGCTCCTCGTGCACAAGGCGGTCGGCGACCAGCTCACCTGCGTCTTCGTCGACCACGGGCTCCTGCGCGAGAACGAGGCGGAGCAGGTCGTCGAGACGTTCTCGGGCCACTTCCACGTCCCGCTCGTGCACGTGCAGGCACAGAAGCGGTTCCTGTCCAGGCTTGCCGGGGTCACCGACCCCGAGGAGAAGCGGAAGATCGTCGGCGAGGAGTTCATCCGCGTGTTCGAGGACGAGGCGCGGAAGCTCGGGGACGTCCGCTTCCTCGTCCAGGGCACCCTCTACTCGGACGTGATCGAGTCCGGAGGGGCCGAGGAAGGCGTGGCCGCGAAGATCAAGTCCCACCACAACGTGGGCGGCCTCCCGGAGGACATGGAGATGGAGCTCGTCGAGCCGCTCCGCCTCCTCTTCAAGGACGAGGTGCGGCGCGTCGGGGAGGAGCTCGGGATGCCGGAGCGGATGGTCTGGCGGCAGCCCTTCCCCGGCCCCGGCCTCTCGATCCGGATCATCGGCGAGGTCACGGAGGAGCGGCTCGCGATCCTCCGTCGCGCGGACGCGATCCTGCTCGAGGAGATCCGCCGCGCCGACCTCTACCGCGACCTCTGGCAGAGCTTCGCCGTGCTCCCGGCGATCCGCTCGGTGGGCGTGCAGGGAGACGAGCGCACCTACGCCTACCCGGTCGTCATCCGCGCGGTCACCTCGGAGGACGCGATGACCGCCGACTGGGCGCGGCTGCCGTACGACGTGCTCGAGCGGATCTCGAGCCGTGTCATCAACGAGATCCCCGGCGTCAACCGCGTCGTCTACGACGTGTCCTCGAAGCCGCCCGCCACCATCGAGTGGGAGTGACGTCGCCGCGCCGCCGGCGTTAGGCTCCGCGCCGGACCGATCACGAGGAGAGCACATGGGCGACCTCTGGAGCGACGAGGGCTTCGGCGGCGGCGGCTTCGGCGGAGAGGGCTTCGGAGACGAGGACGACTGGGACGAGGGCGTGGAGAGCCTCGAGACCGACGTCGAGGACGCGCTCGCGGAGGCGGACGAGGACGACGAGGTGGCCTGGGACGCGGAGCGGCAGGAGCGGGCGTCGTCGGGCGGCCCGGCCTAACGGATTCGGAAGCCCAGCAGGCCCTCCGGCTCCTCGGCGCTGACCTCGACGCGGTCGACGCGCGCGCCGCGCGGCCCCTCGTGACACAGTGCCACGAGGCGCTCGACGGCCGGCGGCTCGCCTTCGAGCACCGCCTCGACGGTGCCGTCCGGCCTGTTCCGCACCCACCCGCTGACGCCAGCGGCCTCGGCGTGCCGGCGTACCGTGTCCCGGAAGAACACGCCCTGCACGAGCCCGTGGACGACGACGCGGCGGCGGATCACTTCAGCCGAACGATGCCTTCCGGCGCCACCTCGACGTCGACCCGATCGCCGCGCGCAGGGTGCTCGAGGGCGGCGACGGCAGCCTCGAGCTCGGCGCCGTCGTCGAGTCGGATCACGAGGCGGACGGTCGGCCCGTGGCGCGTCACCGACACGACGACGCCGGCGCCGTCGCCGGACGCCGCGCGCACGCGGACGGCCTCCGGGCGGACGATCGCCCCGTCGGCCACGTTGCGGAGGCCGAGGAACCGCGCGACGTCCTCGTCGCGCGGGTGTGCCCAGAGCTCGTCCGGTGAGCCGGTCTGCGCGATGCGCCCGGCGCGCATGATCGCCACGCGGTCGCCGAGCGCGAACGCCTCGGCCTGGTCGTGAGTGACGTAGACGGCCGTCACCCGGAGCTCGTCGAACAGGCCGTCGAGGTCCTCGAGCAGCCGGTCGCGGAGCCTGCGATCGAGCGAGCCGAGCGGCTCGTCCAGGAGAAGCACCCGAGGCTCGGGTGCGAGCGCGCGCGCGAGCGCGACGCGCTGCTGCTCCCCCCCGGACAGGGTCGCGATCGACCTGCGCTCGAAGCCGGCCAGCCCAACGAGCTCGAGGAGCTCGCGCACGCGCGCCGTGACGGCAGTGTCTTCCCGGCCCTGCATCCGCAGCCCGAAGGCGACGTTCCCGAAGACGTCGCGATGGTGGAAGAGCGCGTGGTCCTGGAACACGAGCCCGACGCCGCGGCGGTGCGGAGGCACGTCGGTGACGTCCGCCCCGTCGAGGAGCACGCGTCCCGAGTCGGGCCGCTGGAGACCGGCGACCACGCGCAGGAGCGTCGTCTTCCCGCAGCCGCTCGGCCCGAGAATCGTGAGCACCTCCCCGCGCCCGACGTCCAGGTCGACGCCGTCGAGCGCTGCCTGATCCCCGAAGCGGACGGTCACGTTCTCGACACGGAGCACGGCTAGACCCAGCCTCCGCGATGGGTTCGCACGCGCTCGACGAGGAAGACGGCGAGCGCTGTCACGACCATGAGCACGACGGCGAGGGCGTAGGCCTGGGCAGCGTTCAGCTCGCCCGGGCGCCCGAGGAAGCGGAAGATCGCGACCGGGAGCGTCGGGCGGTCCGGGCGAGCCAGGAAGACCGTTGCGCCGAACTCTCCGAGCGAGATCGCGAACGCGAAGCCCGCGGCGACCGCGAGCGCGCGGGAGACGATCGGCAGGTCGATCTCGCGCCGCACGCGGCCCGGCGACGCGCCGAGCAGAGCGGCAGCCTCGCGCTGGCGCTCGTCGATCGCCCGCAGCGTCGGGGCGACGATGCGGACGACGAAGGGGATCGCGACGAGCGCCTGGACGACGGGGACGATCCACGGCTCGCCCCGGAAGTCGAGCGGCGCGGTGCCGAACGCGATCACGAAGCCGAGACCGAGCATCACCGCCGAGGCGCCGAGCGGGAGCATGAGCAGGCCGTCGAGGAGCCTCCCGCGGCGCCCCCCGCGCGGGGAGCCCGAGACGGCGAACGCCGCCAGCCCGCCGACGACGAGCGCGATCGCGGTCGCCGCGGCCGCGTACACGAGGGAGTTGACGATCGCCTCCCACGGAGCGACGAGGAGCGTGCTCGTCTCCTCCCCGAGCGCCCGGTAGGCGCCGAGCGAGTGCCCGCCGCCGACCGCGAGCGAGCGCTCGACGAGGACGAGGATCGGGACGGCGAGGAAGAGCGCGAGGCCCCCGAGGCTCCCGGCGGCGAGGGCCTTCTCGCCGGGCGTCGTCGGGCGCCGCAGCACGTCGCGCTCGGCTCGGAGCTGCCCGGCGACGGCCAGCCGCGCCTCCAGGCGTGTCGTCACCCACACGGTCAGGGCGACGAAGACGAGCTGGAGGAGCGCGAGCACGGCAGCCGCGCGGAGGTCGTAGAGCCGCACCGACTGGTTGTAGATCTCGGCCTCGATCGTCGCGTACCGCGGCCCGCCGAGGATGAGGACGATCCCGAACGACGTGAAGCAGAAGAGGAAGGTGATGGCCGAGGCGGCGGCGAGCGCGGGCGCGAGGAGGGGGAGCGTCACCTCGCGCGACCGCCGCCACGGGCCTGCGCCAAGCGTTGCCGCCGCCTCCGAGACGCGCGGGTCGAGGCTCGCCCAGAACGTGCCGACCACGCGCACGACGACGGCGGCGTTGAAGAACGCGTGCGCGATCAGGATCGGCACCCACCCACGCTCGAGCCGCGGCGGGAGAGCCGCGAGGAAGGCGAGCGCGACGACGACGGTCGGGAGGACGAACGGGACGAGCACCAGCGCGCGGACGAGCCCTCGCCCGGGAAAGCGGAACCGCCCGATGACGAGGGCAGCGGGGAGCGCGACGACGAGGGTGAGCACCGTCGAGGCCAGCGCCTGCCAGACGGTGAACCACACGACCTCCCGCGTCAGCGGGTCGCGAAGGACGGCGAGCGCGGTGTCGCCGCCTCCGCTCCGCAGCCCTCGGTCGACGATCGCCGCGAGCGGGTAGACGAAGAACAGGCCGAGGAAGGCGAGCGGCACGCCGTACGCGATAGCGCGCCACGCGCGCCCGCTCATCGCAGCACGATCCGCGTCCACTCGTCGACCCAGCGCTCGCGGTTCGCCTC
>CAZODN010000042.1:0-20535 GCA_964578545.1 uncultured Gaiellales bacterium | reverse complement strand
GCGACGCCGAAGCGCCTCGGCGGCGCCCCGCGCGTCGTCGGAGCCTGCATCACCTCGGCGAGCCGCGCGCGCGCGGTCGCACGTGCGCCGGGCGACGGCCGCGACACCTCGGCCCGGAACGTCTGGAACATCTCGATCTCGGTCATGACGCCTCCTCTGTCGGAACGTGGTCGGGGAGACGGGACGAGAGCCGCCGCCGGATGCGGTTCATGCGCGATGCGACCGTGCCGGTCGGTATCCCGAGAGCCTGGCCGGCCTCCTCGTACGTGAGGTCGGCGAACGCGACGAGCGTGAGCGTCTCGCGATCGCCGGCGCTGAGCGCACCGAGCTCGCGAGCGAGCACCGAGCCGTACCGCTCTGCGTCCGCGCGGTCGACGGCGCGCGACTCGTCGAGCTCGGCGTACGCGTCGACGCCACTCTTCGCGTACGCGCGGAGCCTCCGCACCTCGGTGCGGCGATGGCGCCGCACGAGGTTTGCCGCGATTCCGTAGAGCCACGGCAGCGCGGTGTCCGATCGGGGTAAGTACGACGCCCGGCGGCGGTACGCCTGCGTGAAGACCTCGGCGGCGAGCTCGTCGGCGAGGTCGCGGCCGAGGCGCCGGTGCAGGTAGCGGTGGATGGTGTCGAAGTGACGGTCGAACACGACGACGAACGCGTCTGGATCGACCGCCGACCGCCGAATCGCGTCGGCGTCCGTCTCCTCGCTCGCGGTCTCGACGACGACGAGCTCAGCCTGCGGTCTCGTACCCATCGACCTGCTCTTGCCCGGTGACGCGCTTACGCTTCACGCGTGGGGGCGAGACGCCCTGCGCGGCAACGATCCCGCCGACGACGAGCGCGCCGCCGACGGCGAGCCAGACCGTCACCGGCTCGTCGAGGACGATCGCGGGCGGCGCGTCATACTCCGGGACAATGCTCGGGAGCCTCGCCGCCTTCGTCGCGGTCTCGGCGGTCGTCATCTGCACGCCCGGCCAGGACACCGCGCTGACGATACGCAACACGCTCGCGGGCGGCCGCCGGGCCGGCGTCGCGACCGCCGGCGGCGTCGCGAGCGGCCAGGTGGCGTGGACTGTCGCAGCGAGTGCGGGCGTCGTCGCGATCCTCACCGCCTCCGAGCCGGCCTTCCGCGCGCTGAAGCTCGTAGGGGCGGCATACCTCGTGTACCTCGGCGCCGTCTCGCTCCGGGGCGCGGTCGCACGAAGAGCGCGCGCTCCCCACCGCGCTCGTGACACGGCGTCACATGGGTCGTCGCGTCGTTCGGAGCTGCCGCCGAGGCGCGCGCTCAGGCAAGGGCTGCTCAGCAACCTCGGGAACCCGAAGATGGCCGTGTTCTTCGCGAGCCTCCTCCCGCAGTTCGCACCCGCGGGGACGGGCTCCTTCGCCGTCCTGCTGGCTCTCGGACTCGTCTTTTGCACGCTGACGTTCGCCTGGCTGACGCTCTACGCGCTCGTCGTCCACCGGATGCGGGAGCTGCTCGCCGGTCCGATTCGACGGGTCGTGGACGCCGTCTTCGGCGCGGTGCTCGTGCTGTTCGGGATCCGGCTCGCGACCGCCGAGCGCTAGCGAACCCGCGCGAAGCGGTGGACCGCCTCGAGGAGCTCCCGGCTCTTCACCTGGGCCTCCTCCGGGTCGCCCGACGCGAGCGCCCCCGCGACGCAGTGGTTCACGTGGTCGTCGAGGATGCGGAAGGCGAGGCTCTCGAGCGCCGTGTTCACGGCGGCGATCTGCGTGAGGACGTCGATGCAGTAGCGGTTCTCCTCGATCATCCGCTCGATCCCCCGCACCTGCCCCTCGATCCGGTGCAGACGACGGACGAGCGCGTCCTTCTCGCCCGTGTAGCCGTGGGCGTGCTGCGTCACCTCGGTCATGCCGGCCTCCCTTCGCGGAGCGAGCGGAACCGCCGCAGGCGGAGCGAGTTCGTGACGACGAAGACGCTCGAGAAGGCCATCGCCGCCGCGGCGACCATCGGGTTGAGGAGCCCGGCGACCGCGAGCGGGATCGCCGCCACGTTGTACGCGAACGCCCAGAAGAGGTTCCCCTTGATCGTGGAGAGCGTGCGGCGCGCGAGCGCGATCGCGTCCGCCGCTGCGCGCAGGTCGCCGGAAACGAGCGTGATGTCCGAGGCCTCGATCGCGACGTCCGTCCCCGTGCCGATCGCGAGGCCGAGGTCGGCCTGCGCGAGCGCGGGCGCGTCGTTGATCCCGTCGCCGACCATCGCGACGACCTCGCCGGCCTCCTGCAGGCGGCGGACCTCGGCGATCTTCTCGTCCGGGTAGACCTCTGCGATCACGCGCTCGATGCCGACGCCGGAGGCGACCCGCTCGGCCGTCTCGTGCGCGTCGCCCGTGAGGAGGACGGGCGTCAGCCCGAGACGCTCGAGCGCGGCGACTGCCTCGGCGCTCGTCGGCTTCACCGTGTCCCGCACGGCGAGCGTCCCACGCGGCGCGCCGTCCCAGGAGACGGCGATCGTCCCGTCCCGGCGGCCGACCTCCACGACCCGCCCCTCGACCGTTCCAGCGACCCCGTGCCCGGGGAGGTTGCGAAAGCCCGTGACGGGCGGGAGCTCGCCGAGCTCCGCGCGCGCGGCGGTCGCGACGGCCTGCGCGATCGGGTGCTCGGAGGCCGCCTCCACCGCGCCCGCGAGGCGGAGCACCTCCTCTCGCGTCGCGCCGTCGAGCGGCTCGACCGCGGAGAGCTCCATCCGCCCCTCGGTCACCGTGCCGGTCTTGTCGAGCACGATCGCGGTGATCCGCCGCGTGCGCTCGAGGACCTCGGGGCCCTTGATGAGGATCCCGAGCTGGGCGCCGCGCCCGGCGCCCACCATGAGCGCCGTGGGCGTCGCGAGGCCGAGGGCGCACGGGCAGGCGATGATGAGGACGGAGACCGCGGCGGTGAACGCTGCCGTCGCGTCCCCGGAGACGAGGAGCCAGCCGACGAGCGTCGCGAGCGCGACGGCGAGCACGATCGGGACGAAGACGCCCGCGACCCGGTCGACGAGCCGCTGGATCGGCGCCTTCCCGGACTGCGCCTCCGCGACCATGCGCGCGATCTGCGCGAGCGCGGTCTCCTCGCCGACCTTCGTCGCGCGGACGACGATGCGCCCGTAGGTGTTGATCGTCGCTCCGGCGACGTCGTCCCCCGGCCCGACGTCCACGGGCACGGGCTCGCCCGTCAGCATCGACTGGTCGACCGCCGACGCGCCTTCGACGACGACGCCGTCGGTCGGCACCTTCTCGCCCGGACGCACGACCATGAGGTCGCCGCGAGCGACCTCGGCGATCGGCACCGACACCTCCTCGCCGTCCCGGAGCACCCGTGCCTCCTTCGCGCCGAGCTCGAGCAGCGCGCGGATCGCGGCGCGCGAGCGCCGGCGGGCACGGGCCTCGAGGAAGCGGCCGAGGAGGATGAGCGTCGTGATGACTGCGGCGACCTCGAAGTACGTCTCCGCGTCGTCCAGGACGAGGAGCGCGACGACCGACCAGCCCCAGGCGGCGAGCGTGCCGATCGAGATGAGGGTGTCCATGGTGGCCGCTCCGTGGCGCGCGTTCACGTAGGCAGCCCGGTGGAAGCCCCATCCCGCCCAGAAGACGACGGGCGTGGCAAGGACGAGCGACAGCCACTCCCAGCCCTCGAACCGCAGCGGCGGGATCATCGCGAGGGCGACGACCGGCACCGTGAGCGCGGCTGCGACGACGAGCCGGAGGCGGAGCGCGGCGGAGCGGTCCACGGGCTCGTCCGCGTCGCTCGCGAGCTTCGCGTGGTAGCCGGCCGCCTCGACCGCCCCGATGAGCTGGTCGACGGCCACCCGCGCCGGGTCGTAGCGGACGGCGGCCTGCTCGGTCGCGAAGTTGACCGAGGCGGCCACGCCGTCGAGCTTGTTCAGCTTGCGCTCGATGCGGGTCGCGCAGGCGGCGCACGTCATGCCGTCGAGCGCGAGGTCGACCCTGGCCCGGGCCCCCTCGGGAGCGGCGGTCGCGGACACGGCGCTCAGGCCGCCTCGTAGCCGGCCTCGACGATCGCGGCGCGGAGCGACGCGTCGTCGAGTTCGCGGCCGTGGACGGTCACGAGCTTCGTCTCGAGGTCGACGTCAACGTCCTCGACGCCCTCGACCTCGGACACCTCCTCGCGGATCGACATCGCGCAGTGCGCGCAGTGGATCGCGGGAACGCTGTAGGTGACGGTCTCGCTCACGCTCGCCTCCTGGTCGGGTACGACCCAGTATACCCCTACCGGGTATTCAGACGAACACGATGCGGGAGGCGCCGACGATCGCCTCGGCGCCGTCGGCGAAGCGCACGAGCGCCTTCCCCTTCCCGTCGTAGTCGGGCGACCAGACGACGATCGTCGCCTCGTCACCGAAGACGCGGCACGCTCGCCCGTCCTCGCCGTCCAGCCCGCGCCAGAAGCGGACGAACGGGTTGGCCTCCCACTCCCGCCCGATGGTCGTGGAGTCCGTGTGCCCCGGGAGCACGCGCGTGCCGGGCGGGAGCGCCATGAGCACGTCCATCACGGACGCGCGGACGGGCTCCGCCGGCCCGCCGCCCACGGCGTCGCGGAAGAGCGTGTCCCCCGTGAAGCAGAGATCGCCGACGACGAACGAGACGCCGTCGTCGGAGTGGCCCGGGGTCGCGAGGGCTTCGACGCGAAGCCCGCCCGTCTCGACGGCGCCCGTCGCGACCTCGACGCCGAACCGCCGGACGAGCTCGTCGTTGCCGGCGACGTGGTCCTCGTGCCCGTGGGTCACGAGCAGGTGCGTCGGTGTCAGGCGCTCGCGCTCCACGACCTCCAGAAGCGGCTCGAGGGGCGCGCCGCTGTCCACGAAGACCGCGACGCCGCCGGGCTCGTCCCCGAGGACGTAGGCGTTCGAGAGCCACGCCGGGTGCATGCTCCGCTCGACGATCACTCGGTCCTCCTCTCGACGTCACCCGCGATCGTACGGGAGGACTCGTGTGGATCGGCGCGAAAGGCGCCGACGACAACGCAGAACAGGGAGGCACTGCATGAACGACATGTTCTCCGAGCGCGAGGTGCTGGACGAGGCGACCGACAGGTGGTGGATCTTCCTCATCACGGGGATCGCATGGCTCGTCTTCTCGCTCATCGTCTTCCAGTGGGACTACACGACGGTCGCCGCGATCTCGATCCTCTTCGGCGTCGTCGCGATCGTCGCGGGCGTCAACGAGTTCTTCGAGATCGGGGTGTCCACGACCGGCTGGAAGTGGGTGCACGGGCTCCTGGGCGTGCTCTTCATCCTCATCGGGATCTACGCCCTCTGGCACCCGTTCGAGACGTTCGCGACCCTCGCGGCCCTGATGGGCCTCTTCATGCTCTTCAGGGGGATCTTCGACGTCACGGTCGCCTTCCTCACGAAGGAGGAGTTCGAGCTCTGGTGGCTCCAGCTGATCACCGGCATCCTCTTCATCCTCCTCGGCTTCTGGGTCGCGGGGAATCACCGGGCGAGCGCGATCCTGCTCGTCGTCTACGTCGGGATCATCGCGCTCGTGCGCGGGATCACCGAGATCTTCCTGGCCTTCAAGCTCCGCAGGCTCAGGAAAGCCCTCGCAGCCTCCTGAGACCCGCCAGCCCGGGGGGGGCATGCACAACGGCTCCCCCGGGACACGCTCTCCCCTCTCCGCCTCGAGCCGCCGGTATAGGATCTCCGCCGATGCGTCGTCGCACAGCCCTTCTCCTCGTGCTCCTCGCAGGCGCGGTCGGCGTCGCCGTCGCCGGGTGCGGCGGCGAGGAGGAGCGCACGGCGACCCCGGAGACCACCGAGGGCTCGATCCCGATGCCGACCGAGACGACCGACACCGAGACCACGCCGGGCGGCGAGGCCGAGGGCGACCCGGTCGCGGGCAAGGAGGTCTTCCTCGGCGGGTCCGGCTGCGGCGGCTGCCACACGCTCGCCGACGCGGGGACGACGGGCGCCGTCGGCCCGAACCTCGACGAGACGCAGCCGAGCTACGACCTCGTCGTCGACCGCGTGACGAACGGCCTGGGCGGGATGCCGGCGTTCTCGAGCTCGCTGTCCGAAGCGGACATCCAGAACGTCGCCGCGTACATCTCGTCGGTCGCCGGCCAGTAGCACGGCCGCCTTTCTAGACTCCCTCTCGTGATCGACCTCAAGGCTGCCCGCAGCGACGTCGAGGGGTGGCGCGCGGCGCTCGCGCGCAAAGGGGCGGCGGACGACTTCGACCGCCTCCTGGCGGCGGACGAGCGCTGGCGCGCCCTCATCCCGCGCGTCGACGAGCTCCGCGGGCGGACGAAGCTCAAGGGCAAGCCGACCCCGGAGGAGCTCGAGGCCCTGAAGTCCATCAAGGCGGAGCTGAAGCAGGCCGAGGAGGAGCTCGCCGCCGCAGAGACGGAGCGCGACGCGCTCCTCGCGCTCGTCCCCAACCCCCCACACCCGTCGGCGCCGGACGGCGACTCCGAGGACGACGCCGTCGAGGTCGGACGCTACGGCGAGCCGGCCGTGCTCGAGTCGGTGCGCGAGCACACCGAGATCGGGCGCTTCGACATGGATCGCGCGGCGCGCGTCTCCGGCGCCCGCTTCGGCTACATCCTCGGCGACTCCGCGCGCGTCGCGATGGCGCTCTACCAGTTCGCGCTCGACCACCTCGTCGAGGCCGGGTTCACGCCGGCGATCCCGCCGGTGCTCGTGCGCGAGGAGGCGATGTACGGCACCGGCTTCTTCCCGACCGACCGCTCGAACATCTACGCGCTCGAGGAGGACGGGCTGTTCCTCACGGGGACCTCCGAGGTCGCGCTCGCCGCGCTCCACATGGGCGAGATCCTCGAGGAGCTGCCGCTCCGGTACACGGGCTTCTCCACCTGCTTCCGGCGCGAGGCGGGCGCCGCCGGCAAGGACACGCGCGGCATGTTCCGCGTCCACCAGTTCAACAAGGTCGAGATGTTCGTCTTCGTCGAGCCCGGGACGTCCTGGGACGAGCACGAGCGCATGCTCGACCTCGAGGAGCGCTACCTGCAGGCGCTCGGCCTCCCCTATCGCGTCGTGAACGTCGCCGCCGGCGACCTCGGCGCGTCGGCCGCGAAGAAGTACGACATCGAGGCGTGGTTCCCGTTCCAGGGCCGCTACCGCGAGGTCACGTCCTGCTCGAACACGACCGACTACCAGGCGCGCCGCCTCGGCATCCGCTACCGCGGCCCGCACGGCCTCGACACGCCGCACACGCTCAACGGGACGATGGTGACCGACCGCGCGCTGCTCGCGATCCTCGAGAACTTCCAGGGCGGCGTGCCGGAGGTGCTGACGCGGTACGGCGCGCCCGCTCGGGTTCAGTCGTAGGGGTCGGACCGACAGGCCCGACCCCCTTCACAACCCGGCGCTCGACGGCGGGGGTGGGATTCGAACCCACGGGGCGCTTGCACGCCCAATGGTTTTCAAGACCATCCCGTTCGACCGCTCCGGCACCCCGCCGGAGCCGCATTGTGACTAGAACTGCAGGCCCTCGCCGCGGGCCATCACCTTCACGGTCCGCCAGAGGATCCCGAGGTCGCGGCACACGAGCGCGAGGCCGCTCGACGCCCGCGCCGACTCGACGTAGTCGAGGTCGAGCGCGGTGAACCCTCCCGACTCCGTGACTCCCTTCTGCACCTGCGCGGCCCCCGTCCATCCGGCCATGACCTCGTTGCGGTACGTCAGGCCCTTCGCCACCTGGCTCGCAACCATCGACGGCGGCCACGGCCTCGGCCCGACGAGGCTCATGTCCCCCCGGAGGACGTTGTAGAGCTGCGGCAGCTCGTCGAGGTACCAGGGCTTGAGGACGCGCCTGCCCGCCCACGTCAGGTTGGCCTCGTCGGCCTCGTACAGCCGCGCGTGCGCCTCCTCGCCCGCCGCGCGGTCGAGCACCTCCCGCCGCAGCGTCCGGAACTTGAGGAGGTCGAACTCGCGTCCGCGCGACACGCGCCGCTCGCGGTAGAGCCAGGGGCCTCGGTTCGCGGGGTGACGCAGCTTGTCGTAGGCGATCGCGCCGTACGCGGCTGCAAAGAAGGGAGAGAGCGCGACGAGGAGCCCGACGGCGAGCGCCTTGTCCTCGACCCGCTTCGCGAGCGGATACGCGTCGTCCCGGCCCACGAGAGCGCATTCTCCGTTGTCCGCGAGGCCGGCGCGGCATAAGGTCTCGCCCATGTCGGTGGGGATCGGGCGCGAGCGCCAGTTCGAGGTCTACGTCGGCGGTGCTCGCGGCGAGTACCCGAGGGTGGCGGTCTCGTTCGAGCGCCTGGAGCGGGCCGCGCGGAAGGCGATGACTCCAGAGGGGTATGCCTACGTCGCAGGCGGCGCCGGCACCGAGGAGACGATCCGCGAGAACCGCGCGGCGTTCGAGCGCTGGCGCATCGTGCCCCGGATGCTTCGCGACGTCTCGGTACGAGACACCGCGGTCGACGTCCTGGGGACGCCGATGGCGAGCCCGTTCTTCCTCTGCCCCATCGGCGTCCTCGAGATGGCCCACCGCGACTCCGACCTCGCGGTCGCGCGCGCCGCCGCTGCCGAGGGGATCCCGTTCGTCTTCTCGAACCAGGCGTCGCGGCCGATGGAGGAGACCGCCGCCGTCATGGGCGACGCGCCGCGCTGGTTCCAGCTCTACTGGAGCACGTCGGACGAGCTCGTGGCGAGCCTCGTCTCGCGCGCGGAGCGGTGCGGCTGCTCGGCGATCGTCCTCACCCTCGACACGACGATGCTCGGCTGGCGCGTTCGCGATCTCGACCTCGCGTACCTGCCCTTCCTCCGCGGCAAGGGGATCGCGCAGTACACGAGCGACCCCGTCTTCCTCGAGGCGCTGCGGGAGACGCTCAAGCAGGATCCGCCGCCGGGCGGGCGCATCTCGCTCGCGGCCATCGCAACGCTCTGGGAGATGGCGGGCGCGTACCCGGGCTCGCGGCTCGACGGACTGCGGTCGGGTCTTGCGCGCGCCGCAGTGCGCCGCTTCGTCGAGACGTACTCGCGCCCGTCGCTCTCCTGGGACGACCTCGGCTTCCTCCGCGAGCAGACGAGGCTCCCGATCGTCCTCAAGGGCATCCTCCACCCGGCCGACGCGTTGGCTGCGGCCGAGCACGGGATGGACGGGATCCTGGTCTCCAACCACGGTGGTCGGCAGGTGGACGGAGCGATCGGGACGGTGGACGCGCTGCCGGGCATCGTCGAGGCGGTTGCCGGCCGCGTTCCGGTGCTGCTCGACAGCGGCATCCGCTCGGGCGCCGACGTGCTTCGCGCGCTTGCGCTCGGCGCCTCGGCGGTCGGGCTCGGCCGGCCATACGTGTGGGGGCTCGCCGCCGGAGGCGAGCAGGGCGTGCGCGAGGTCATCCGCAACCTCCGCGCCGACTTCGACCTCACCATGGGGCTCGCCGGGTGCGCGTCGATCGGCGAGATCGGGCGCGACTCCGTCCAGCGCGCGTGATCGAGGCGGTCGTCTTCGACCTCGACGGCGTGCTCCTCGACTCCGAGCACGTCTGGGACGAGGTACGTGAAGAGCTGGCACGTGAGCGAGGCGGTCGCTGGCACGACCGGGCGCAGGCGGACATGATGGGCATGAGCTCGGTCGAGTGGTCGCGCTACATGCACGACGTGATCGGGCTCGCCGAGTCCCCCGCAGAGATCAACGCGGAGGTCGTCCGGCGGCTGCTCGCCCGCTACGAGGAGGAGCTGCCGCTGATCGCGGGCGCCGTGGAGGCGGTGCAGCGGCTGGCGGGCTCCTTCCGGCTCGCGCTCGCGTCGTCGTCCAACCGAGAGGTCATCGACGCGGTGCTCGCAAGGGCGGGCCTCACGAACCTCTTCGAGGTGACAGTGTCGTCGGAGGAGGTCGCGCGCGGAAAGCCGGCGCCGGACGTGTTCCTCGAGGCAGCGCGTCGCCTGGGAGTCGAGTCGGGACGGTGCGCGGCGGTCGAGGACTCGGGTAACGGGATTCGCGCTGCCCATGCGGCCGGGATGCGTGTCATCGCGATCCCGAACCACCGCTACCCGCCCTCGCCCGACGCGCTCGCGCTGTCGGACGCCGCGCTCGCCTCGATCGGCGAGCTCGAAGGCTCGACGCTCGACCTACTCGACCCGGCCTAGCAGCACGCAGGCGTTGTGCCCGCCGAGACCCATTGCGTTCGAGAGCGCCACGTCCACCTGCACACGCCGCGCCTCGTTCGGCACGTAGTCGAGGTCGCACGCCGGGTCGGGCTCCCGGTAGTTGATCGTCGGCGGAAGAACGCCCTCGTGGAGCGCGCGGACGCACATCATCGCCTCGACTGCGCCAGCCGCTCCGAACAGGTGGCCGGTCACGGACTTCGTCGAGGACACGGCCAGGTCGTACGCGTGCGGACCGAACACCGCCTTGATCGCCTTCGTCTCCGCGAGGTCGCCCTGCGGCGTCGAGGTTCCGTGCGCGTTGATGTAGCCGACCCGCTCGGGCTCCACCCCGGCCCGCGCAAGCGCCGCGCGCATCATCTCGCCGACGCCGACCGACTCCGGGTCTGGCTGCGCCATGTGGTGCGCGTCGTTCGACGTCCCATAGCCGAGCACCTCGGCGTACATGCGCGCACCGCGCGATCGGGCGCGCTCGAGCTCCTCGAGCACCATCACGCAGGCGCCCTCCCCCATCACGAAGCCGGCGCGAGTCGCGTCGAACGGACGGGATGCGCGCGTCGGGTCATCCTCCTCGGCCACGAGCCCACGCATCGCGCAGAAGCCGGCGAGGATCACCGGGTGCATGCACGACTCGGTGCCGCCCGCGAGGACGACGTCGGCGTCGCTGCGCTTGATCGTCTCGGCACCCTCGCCCACGGCATGCGACCCGGTGGCGCAGGCAGACACGGGCGCATAGTTCGGCCCGCGGAGCCCGAGGTCGATCGCGATCTGCCCACTCGCCGAGTCGACGAGCACGTTCGGGAGGAACCACGGCGACACCCGGTCGTGCCCGCGCTCGCGCCGCACCTCGTCCTGCGCGAGGACGCCCATGACTCCCCCGATCGCCGAGCCGACGAGGACACCCGCCCGAGCGGGATCGACGCCCTCGACCCCCGCGTCCGCCCACGCCTCCCGCGCCGCCGCGACCGCGAGCACGACGTTCCGCTCCATGCGCCGCGCGTCCTTCGGGCCGACGACGGCAGCGGCCTCGAACCCCTCGACCTCGGCGGCGATCCGCACCGGGTAACCGCTCGCGTCGAACGACCGGATCCAGTCGACGCCGCTCCGCCCGGCGACCGCCGACTCCCACGTGGACCGAGCATCGAGCCCGATCGGGGTGACCGCTCCCAGCCCGGTGACGACGACACGCCTCACTCGCGCACTAGCCTACGGCTCGACGCGGGTTACGGTCTCGATCCGGTCGAGAGCGCGGTCGAACGACGCGATGTACGCCCCGGTCTGCTCGGCCAGCGCCGCCAGATACGCCTCCGGGAAGTCGAGCCGGTCGAACTCGTAGAGATCGAGCGCACGTAGGAGAACGGTCGGGTCGGCAACCGCCACCGACGGCCAGCCGAGAGCGGCGCCAACGTGCCGTGCCACCTCCTCGCGCGTCGCCTCGTAGTACGACTCGAGCACGTACACGGTCTCGGCGACGACGAGATCGACGAGAAGCATCTCTGCGGTCGTCCGGAGGAACGCGCGCGCTCTCGCAGCGAGGTGCGGCGGGTCGTCGGTGAAGTGGCGGACGAGGACGTTCGTGTCGAGGAGAACCGTCACGCCCGCTTCCGGCCACGTGCCTCGTGGGTCGCCCTCACGATCTCGCTCCACGTCGCGCCGCGCTTGCCCTCGGGCACGCGGATCGTCCCGGCGAGGTCGAGCAGATCCGGAGTCTTCGCAACGAGGACGCAGCCGTTCTCCACCCGGAACACGATGCGGTCGCCCTCGTCGATGTCGAGAGCGTCTCGCACCGACTTGGGGATCGTGACCTGTCCCTTCGAGGTCACCGTGGCCAATGCGTACATGTCCTTACTCATCTCAATGGGTAAGGATAGCCCCGAGCGGGCACGGCGTCTATACGCTCTTCGGGCCATGGCCCGGTCGCGCATCGGCCCCCGCGGGCCCGTCGAGCGCCCAGGCGACCTGCACGCGTCGATCCCGTTCCCGCCGATGGAGGCCGAGCTCGTCCGCGAGCTGCCCGAGGGCGACGAATGGCAGTACGAGCCGAAGTGGGACGGGTTCCGCGGCCTGCTTGAGAACGGCACCGGCGAGCTTCGCCTCTGGTCGCGGAACGCGCGGCCGCTCCTCCGCTACTTCCCGGAGCTCCGCGCGCTCGACGAGCTCCTCCCTCCGCTCTCCGCGCTCGACGGCGAGATCGTCATCGAGCGGGACGGCGTCCTCGACTTCGACGCCATGCAGACGCGCCTCCACCCGGCGGAGAGCCGCATCAGGAAGCTGTCCGCCGAGATACCCGCGCGGTTCGTGGCCTTCGACGTGCTCGTGTGGAAGGGAGACGAGATCTGGCACGAGCCGCTCTCGAAGCGGCGCACGCGCCTGGAGCGCGTCGCGAAGCGCTTCGAGCTCTCGCCCGCCACGCGCGACCGCGACGAGGCGCTCGGGTGGCTCGAGCGGTTCGAGGCGATCGGGCTCGACGGCGTCGTCGCGAAGCGCCGCGACCTCCCGTACCTCCCCGGCTCGCGTGAGGGCGTCGTCAAGGTGAAGCCCGAGAAGACCGCGGACTGCATCGTCGTCGGGATCCGCTGGAAGTCGAAGCCCGATCGCATCGCGACGCTCCTCCTCGGGCTCTACCGCGACGACGGCGAGATCGACTACGTCGGCTCGGCTGCGGTCGCCCCCGCCCGGCACGCGGAGATCGCCTCCCGCGTCCTCCCGCTCCTGGACGACGCACCGGAGCGCCGCTTCTCGGAGCCGAACCGCTGGGGCGGCGGCGAGCTCGAGGAGGCGCCGCTCCGGCCCGAGCTCGTCGTCGAAGTCCGCTACGACAAGGTGCAGGCGAACCGCTTCCGGCACGGGACGAGGCTCGTCCGCTTCCGCGACGACAAGGACCCGGCTCGGTGCACGTGGCGGGAGCTCCGCCCATCGCGCCGCCGGGGCGACACGGTCGGCGCCCTGCTCGGTTAGGCGCCCAGCTTCCGCGCCCGCGACGGTTGCACGCGCGGCGGCTCGCCCGGCATCTTCGGGAAGTTCGGCGGGTAGGGCGCCTCGCCGAGCCCCTCGCGTTCGTCGCGCTCGACCCACTCGAGGAGGACGCGGAGGTCGCACACCGCCTCGTCGATCCCCGCGTGCACGTCGCCGAGCCGGACGAAGCGCTCCGGCATCGTCGCCATGGTGAAGTCCTCGGTCTCGACGTCCGGGAGCTCGTCCCAGGTCACCGGCGCGGACACGGTCGCGTCCGAGCGGCCACGCACCGAGTAGGCCGACGCGACCGTCCGGTCGCGCGCGTTCTGGTTGTAGTCGATGAAGACCCGCTTCCCGCGCTCCTCCTTCCACCACGCGGTCGTGGCCTTCCGCGACGCTCGACGCTCGACCTCGCGCGCGAACGCGAGCGCCGCGCGCCGAACCACGGGGAACTCCCAGCTCGGCTCGATGCGGCAGAAGACGTGGATGCCGCGGTTCCCGGACGTCTTCGGCCAGCCCGTGAAGCCGATCTCGTCGAGCACCTCGCGCACGAGCGCGGCGACGCGCTTCGCGTCCCGGAACGTCGTCCCCGGCTGCGGGTCGATGTCGATGCGAAGCTCGTCGGGATGCTCGGTGTCCTTCCGCCTCGAGGGCCACGGGTGGAAGTCGACGACCGCGAGGTTCGCGGCCCAGATCACCTGCGCGAGCTCGGTGACGCAGAGCTCGTCGGCGTGACGACCCGACGGGAACGTGACGCGCGCCGTCTCGACCCAATCGGGATGGTGCTTCGGGACGCGCTTCTGGTAGATGACCTCGCCGTCGACGCCGTCGGGGAACCGCCGGAGCTGCGTCGGGCGCTCGTAGAGGGCGCGCACGATCCCCTCCCCGACCGCGAGGTAGTACTCGGCGAGGTCGCGCTTCGTCTTGCGGGCGTTCGGGAAGAGCACCTTGTCGGGGTTCGTCAGCTTGACGACCCGCTCTCCCACCTCGAGCTCGATGAACGGGCTCGCCATGGGCGGCACCGTAGCCGCGGGGACGCTGGTACGCTCGCCGCGCTTCGGTCATCGTCTCGAGGAGTGGATCCAGGATGCGTGCAGGAGCTCTACTCGTAGGTCTCACCGTTCTCGCGCTCTCCATCGCCGCGACAGCGACCGGCGGCCCGTCCGAGCCCGCCGCGATCCCGGGCTGCGCGAAGGACAGTCTCAACCTCGTCGAGGCGGGTCGGCTCAGCCTCGCGACGGACAACCCTGCGTTCGACCCGTGGTGGAGTGGCGGCTCGAAGGACAAGAAGTGGGAGATCAACGACCCGACGACGGGCAAGGGCTTCGAGTCCGCGGTCGCGTACGGCGTCGCGAAGCGACTCGGCTTCTCGAAGGCGCAGGTGACGTGGTCTGCGCTGCCCTGGAACAAGTCGTTCGCGCCGGGCAAGAAGTCGTTCGACTTCTACCTCGCGCAGATCTCGATCCTGCCCGAGCGCGCGAAGAACGTCACGTTCAGCACCGGCTACTACGACGTCAACCAGGCGGTCGCCGGCCTGAAGTCGAACCCGATCTCGAAGGTTCGCTCGATGAACGGGCTGAAGAAGTACCTGCTCGGCGCGGCACTCGGCTCCACGAGCTACGACTACATCGTCAGGTACATCCGGCCGACGCAGAAGCCGCGGGTCTACGACACGGTCAACGACGTCGTCACGGCGCTCAAGACGAAGCAGATCGACGGCCTCGTGACCGACTTCCCGAGCATGGGCTACCTCACGAACGTCCAGGTGCCGGGCTCGACGGTGGTCGGGAGGCTCCCGACGAAGGGCAAGCCGGAGCAGTTCGGCCTCGTCTTCGAGAAGGGCAACCCGCTCGTCCGCTGCGTCAACAAGGCGCTCGCCCAGATGCGGAAGGACGGGTCGCTGAAGCGGCTCGAGGCTCGCTGGCTGGGGCAGACGGGCGCCCCCATCCTGAAGTAGTTCGCTGGACGAGAACCGCGGATCGAGGATCCTCGGCAGCCTGACGAAGGGCGGCGGCGGCCGGAGCGTCGCCGTCGCCCTCGTGTCGACTGCGGTCTTCGTCGGCGTCATCGCGCTCGTCGTCGTCAACTCGACGGGCTGGGACGACGTCAAGCAGGCCTTCTTCGACCGGCAGGAGTTCGCCGAGGCCTTCCCGGACATCCTCGCCGCCTTCTGGACGAACGTGAAGATCTTCCTCGCCGCGGAGGTCCTCATCCTCGTCCTCGCGCTCGGGATCGCCGTCCTGAGGAGCCTGCCGGGCCCCGTGTTCTTTCCGCTCCGCGCGTTCGCCGTCGTCTACGTCGACCTCTTCCGCAGCGTCCCGACGATCCTCGTCATCTACATCCTCGGCTTCGGCGTCCCGGCCCTGCAGCTTCCGGGAGTGCCGATCGACCCGCTCTTCTGGGGCGTCGTCTCACTCGTCCTCGTCTACTCGGCGTACGTCGCGGAGGTGTACCGGGCGGGCATCGAGTCCGTGCACCCGAGCCAGTCGGCGGCCGCCCGCTCGCTCGGCCTCTCCCACCTCCAGTCGCTCCGCTTCGTCGTCGTCCCCCAGGCCGTGCGTCGGGTGATCCCACCCCTGCTGAACGACTTCATCGGCCTGACGAAGGACACCGCCCTCGTGGGCCTGCTCGGCGTGGTCGAGGCCTTCCGGCAGTCGCAGATCGAGGTCGCCGCGTCGTTCAACTACACGCCGTACATCGCAACCGCGCTCATCTTCATTGTCCTGACGGTGCCGATGGCGCGGTTCACGGACTGGCTCGTCGCCCGGGACAAGCGACGCCAGCAGGCGGGCGCGACGGCATGAGCGAGCCGGCGCTCGTCGTCGAGGGCGTCCACAAGTCCTTCGGCAAGCTCGAGGTGCTCCGCGGGATCGACCTCTCGCTCGCCGAGCACGAGGTCGTGTGCCTCATCGGCGCCTCGGGCTCCGGGAAGTCGACCCTGCTCCGCTGCGTGAACCTGCTCGAGCCGGTGGACTCGGGCCGGATCGTGCTGCACGGCGAGGAGATCACCACGCGGGACGTCGACGTCAACGCCGTGCGCCGCGGGATCGGGATCGTGTTCCAGTCCTTCAACCTCTTCCCGCACATGAGGGTGCTGGACAACGTCACGCTCGGCCCGCGGAAGGCGCTCGGCCTCCCGCGCACGGAGGCCGAGGCGCGCGCGGAAGACCTCCTCGCCCGCTTCGGGCTCGCCGACAAGCGCGACGAGTACCCGGACCGGCTCTCCGGCGGCCAGCAGCAGCGCGTCGCGATCGTCCGCGCGCTCGCGATGCAGCCCCGGCTCCTCCTGCTCGACGAGGTGACGAGCGCCCTCGATCCCGAGCTCGTGGCAGAGGTGCTCGAGGCGATCCGCGAGCTCGCGGCGGAGGGGATGACGATGCTCATCGCGACGCACGAGATGAGCTTCGCGCGCGACGTAGCGCACCGCGTCTGCTTCCTCGACGAGGGCGTCATCCTCGAGCAGGGCGTCCCCGAGCAGATCTTCGGAGCGCCGAGCGAGCCCCGCACGCAGCAGTTCCTGCAGCGAATCGTCCAGGCCGGGCGCCTGTAGGCGTATCGTTCGCCAGGTGATCGAGGAGTCACGCAGCGTGGACGTCTCGCTCGAGCCGCTCGACGAGTTCGTCGTCGTCCAGCCCGTCTCGGACGAGACGGAGACGCGTTCCGGCCTCATCCTCCCCGCCTCGGCCGCCGCGGCCGCTGCCTGCCGGACGGGGATCGTGACCGCGGTCGGCGGCGAGGTCGAGGGCGTCGAGGCGGGCGACAAGGTCCTCTACCCGCGCGACGTCGGCTACGAGGTGCGGCTCGGCGGGATCGAGGTGCGGCTCATCAGGCGCGAGGACCTCATCGCCCGGATCCACGACTAGACAGCGCCGATGCTCCTCGCGACCGCAGCGCTCGTCACCTGGATCGTCGTCTGGTTCCTCGTGGCGATCCGCGTGCTCAAGCGGAACGACATCGGAGTCGGAGGCAAGATCCTCTGGCTCGTCGCGATCCTCGTACTGCCGCTCCTCGGGCTGCTCCTCTACTTCCTCTGGGACGCTTCGCGCACGCGGCCCGCGTAGCGGCCGGGAGGAGCAGAGCGCGTTCGGTCGGCCACGCGCGGTTCGTAGCACCCGCCCAGTGGTTGTCGAGCTCAGTCAGCTGCTCGCAGATCGGCGAGAACCGCCTGTGGGGTGAGGATTCTGACGCCGTGGTGCGCGCCGAGCGGGAGGAGGTGCCTTCGGTCGCCCGTGACGAGCACGTCGACTCCGGCTTCGACTGCGCAGGCCAGGATCTCGTCGTCTGCCGAGTCGCCGGTGATCGCCTCGGCCGAGCTCGGTGGCCCAGGTCGTGAGGCTGCCACGCCGGCGAGAAGATCGCCGGCTGCGCGTGCGTGCTGCTCGTCGAAGCCGAGCTTGACGGTCAGCACCCGTTGCAGCTCGACGAGGACGAGCTCGGGCAGCACGAGCTCGATGCGACCGTCGATTGCTTCCTCCAGCAGGCGGCTGGGTGGCCCGTCGGCGATCAGCGCCGAGACGAGCACGTTGGTGTCGCAGAGGACGCGGACGGGTCAGCCTCGCTCGGCGCGAAGCTCGTCGACGAGCGCCTCGGCATCCTCCGGGCCGATCCCCCGCTCCTCGGCTTGCCGCCGCCCGTAACGCTGTAACCCGCGGAGGCGCTCCAGCTGGAGCTGCCGTCGGAGCGCGTCTCGCACGAGCTCGCTCTTCGTACGGCCCTGGGCGCGGGCAACCTCCTCCGCCTCGCGCATGAGCTCGTCCGGAATCGAGACGGAGAGGATCTTCGCCATGACTGTATGAAAGTATCACATGTAGGGATCGCCTGGAGGAAGCGGAGGGGGAGGGATTTGAACCCTCGAGAGGCTTGCACCCCTAACGGTTTTCGAGACCGCCCCGTTCGACCGCTCCGGCACCCCTCCGTGGGACGTACAGGGTAGCCGCGGGCCGTCGGCGACGGCGCTCCAGGGGCGCGCGGGGGAGTCCGATATCCTGAGCGTCCCGGAGAAGTGGCCGAGTGGCTGAAGGCGGCGCCCTGCTAAGGCGTTAGGTGGGGAAAACCCTGCCTCGAGGGTTCGAATCCCTCCTTCTCCGTCTCAGGGCCTCATCCCGTCGCGCGCAGCGGGATCACGTCGCCGCCCTCGCTAGGCTCCCACGAGCACTCGAGACCCTCGACGGCCGCGGCTATCTCGCTCCCAGGCATCGGCCTGCCGAGGAAGTTGCCCTGGCCGACGTCGCAGCCCGCCGCTCGAAGCCGCGCGACGTGCCCCGGGGTCTCGATGCCCTCGGCGACGACTTCGAGGCCGAGCCGGTGCGCGAGGTCGATCGTCGACGAGACGATCGCCTCGTCGCTGCGATCGGAGTCCATGCCGAGGACGAACGACCGGTCGATCTTGAGCACCCGTGCCGGCAGCGTCTTGAGCTGTCCCAGCGACGAGTACCCGACTCCGAAGTCGTCGATGGCGATGCGAACGCCCTGACCGACGAGGCGCTCGAGCATCCTGCTCGCCCGCACGCGGTCCGAGAGGAGGTTGCTCTCCGTGATCTCGAGCTCGAGCCACTCCGGGTCGACCTCATGCGTAACGAGCAGCGAGGCGATCTCGTCGGGGAAGCGCCCGTCCGCGAGATCCCGGTCCGAGACGTTCACCGCGAGGTCGACCTCCACCCCCCGCGCACGCCATTCCCGGAGCTGGGGGAGCGACTCCTCGAGGACGTACTTCGTGACTGCGCGCATGAGCCCGCTCCGCTCGGCTGCCTCCAGAAACGCCTCCGGGCCGAGGAAGCCACGCGTCGGGTGCTGCCAGCGAATCAGCGCCTCGACGCTGCGAACGAGGCCCAGCCGGAGGTCGACCTGCGGCTGGTAGAGGACGACCAGCTCCCGGCGCTCGATCGCGCGGCGGAGCTCGCCGGTCAGCGCGAGCCTCACCGGTGAGTGATCGTCCAGCACGGGCGAGAAGACCTGGGGCGCACCGACACGCTTCGCCGCGTACATCGCGATGTCCGCACGGCGGAGAAGCTCGTCGCGCGTCGTCCCGTGGACGGGAGCGAGCGCGATCCCGATGCTCCCCTCGACCTCGAGCGACACGCCGGCGATCTCGCACGGCTGGGAGATGGCCGCATGGAGCCGATCCGCGAGCGCGAGCGCCGGTTCGCGGGTGGTCGCCACCTCGCTGAGCACGCCGAACTCGTCGCCTCCGAGGCGGGCGACGAGCTCACCCCGGCCCACCGCGGCCTGCAGCCGGCCGGCGATCACCGTGAGGAGCTCGTTGCCCCAGTCGTGCCCGAGCGTGTCGTTGACCTCCTTGAACCGCTCGAGGTCGATGAAGAAGACGGCGAGCGCGGCACGGTGCCCGTCCTCCCCCGCGAGGGCCTCGTCGACCCGGGCTCCGAACTGGGTCCGGTTCGCCAGGCCGGTGAGGTCGTCGTGCAGCGCCTGGTGTGCGATCGTGTCGAGCTGCCGCCTCATCCTCTTCGTGACGCCGCGCATGATCGGGAAGAGACAGAGCCAGAGCAGGAGGAGGACGAGCTCGAGGATGGCCGCGACCGTGATCGCAGCCCGTCGGGCGGCGCTCGCGATCGGTGCGTAGTCCTTGTCCACGACGATGGCCCCCGTCGTGCCGTCCGTGAGCCGGTACGGCGCGTAGGCGCGGAGCACGCGCATGGACTTCCCGTCGACGCTCGTGGTGACGAGCTCGCTGGCGACGACGCCGCCGAGAGACTCGGCGAGGGCTGCCGGCGACGACACGCGGTTCTTCGCCTTGCCGGGCCTCGTCGCGTAGACGATGCGACCGTCGGGCGCCGCGAGTGCTGCGGCCATGGTCTCCGCGTCGAGGACTCGCGCCCTGAACAGCCGGTCGAGCTCTGCACGGCGAGCGTCCGAGAGTGGCCGCTTCAGGTCGGACGGCCGGAGCAGGTCGACGATCGACTCGGCGACCACGCTCGCCTTCAGCATCGCCGTATGCTCCGCCCGCTCGCGCTCGAAGTGCCGGATGGACATGAGCAGCGTGGCGGCTCCGACACCGAGGGTCAGCGCCGAGACGATCGCGACCCGCAGGACGAGCCGCGGCATGCGCTGACCGAGTGCTGCGGCGCCGCCAACCGCCGCCGACGGCGCCGACCTCACGCTTCGGAGCCCTTCGTCCTGCCCGGAGCGTTGCCCGAGTTGCCCGGGACCTCGTCGTCGTGGCCGGGTGTGTTGCCGGAGTTGCCGGGGACGTCGTCGTCGTGGCCGGGTGTGTTCCCCGAGTTGCCCGGAGGATCCGACCGGTCGTGCGCATCCTGGTACTGGCCGTCGGACTGGCCTGCGCCCGTGCCGTCGGGCTCGCCCTGAGACTCGTCGCGCTGTCCGCCCGGCGCATTGCCCGAGTTGCCGGGCGTGTCGTCGTCGTGGCCCGGGGTGTTCCCGGAGTTGCCCGGCGCGTTCCCGGAGTTGCCGGGGGGGTGGCCGGAGTGGCCGGGGGTGGCGACGGGGGTGCCCGGGGTGTACCCGAAGATGCC
>CAZODN010000041.1:0-20929 GCA_964578545.1 uncultured Gaiellales bacterium | reverse complement strand
CAGGGCCAGGGGACGATGAACAACGTCGTCCTCGGCAACGCCGGCTTCACGTACTACGAGACGATCGGCGGCGGCCAGGGCGCCTGCCCCGACGCGGACGGGCCGTCGGGCGTCCACGTCGCGATGTCGAACACCCTGAACACGCCGATCGAGGCGCTCGAGCTCGCGTACCCGCTGCGGATCGAGCGCTACGCGCTCCGCCTCGGCTCGAGCGGGCGCGGGGTTCACCGCGGGGGCGACGGCGTCGTCCGCGAGCTCCGGGCGCTCGAGCCGTGCCGCCTCTCGCTCCTCACCCAGCGTCGCGCGACGGCGCCGCGAGGCGCGCACGGGGGAGCCGCCGGGCAGCCCGGCCGAAACCTCCTGAACGGCGAGGAGCTGCCGGCGTTCGCCACGCGCGACCTCGTCGCCGGCGACCTCCTCCGGATCGAGACACCCGGCGGAGGCGGCTGGGGAACGCCCTAGCCGGACGCGGGCAGCCGGTAGAGCGTGAAGCGGTCGTCGCGAAATACGACCGGGAGGTCGAGATCCCGCCCGCCGCGCAGCCGGTCGACCACGAGGTACCCGGCGCCGTAGGCCTCCGGGATCGAGAGGTCGCCCGTCCGCTGGAAGCGCCTCGCGTCGCGGGCGCGCTCGTACGGCCGGTTCGCCTCCGTGTCCGCGACGTGGCCCGGCGGCGCAACGGCCACGTAGACGGGCGCGAACGCCGCGATCCGGTAGCTCGTCTCCGTGTCCGAGAACACGATCGAGCCCGCCTCGACCTCGCTCCGGAGCGCCTCGACGAGCCCGTCGGAGAGCTGTGCGATCGCCGGAGCGGGCGGCGGCCTCCAGTCGGCCGCGCCCGCGATCGCGACGGGGCCCAGGAAGAGGGCGGCGGCGAGCGGCGCCGCCCGCTCGAGCGGAGGGCGCCCCCGGCGGACGAGGCCGACGACGAGCGCGGCGACGGCGCCGGCGACCGCGATCCACGTGACCAGCGCGGGCGCCGTCTCGTCCAGCCGGTACCCGAAATCCCCCGGGTAGAGGGCCTGGAGCACGATCCCGGCGGCGAGCGCGACCAGAGCGGTCGCGACCGGCCCGACCAGCCGCGCGAGCACGCCGAGCCCGCCGGCGAGCGCGAACGCGTACGGCAGGAAGCCCGCGAGCCTCCGCGACTGGGAGATGGAGACGAGGTCGGAGAGCGGCGCGAAGAGGAACGGGAGCAGGGTCACGGCGAAGATCGCGAGCGAGCCTCCGACCACGTACGCGGCCCACCGCCTCCGCGCGGCGAAGCCGGCGAGCCCGACGAGGAGGAGCCCCCCGATCGCGACGGCGCCACCGCGGGTGAAGACCTCCGCCGCGAGGCTGTACGACGTGTCCGACCGGACGTGGAGCTGCCCCGGGTACTGGTCGAACGCACGCTGCACCTCGTTGCGGGACGGCGTGACCGACCGCGTGTCGCTCACGACAGGGAGGAGCCAGAGCATGAAGAGCGCCCCGGGGGCGGCGAGCGCGGCGAGCGCGAGGCCGCCCGAGCGCACGTCCGCCCGCTCCCAGAGCGCGCGCAGGAGGAGGAAGCCGGCGAACGGGAGCCAGAGGAAGATCGCGTACGTCGGGTGCGTGACCGCGAGCGCGAGCCCGGCTGCGGCCGTGGACGCACCCAGCGCCCACGACGGGGAGCGAACGGTCTCCAGGCCGAGGGCGAGGGCGGCGGGAACGAGCAGATGGCGTGACGACGTCGCCGGGAGCGAGAGGAGCACGAAGGCGCCGCCCAGGCCGGGCGCGAAGCAGGCGAGGGTCACCTGGGCGCCGGCCGCCGCGCCCGCGGCCCACGTCCTCCGGAAGACCGCCCAGCCCGCCTCGAGGAGCACGAGGACGACGATCGGCGCGAGCACCGTCGGCAGGTGGCGGACGACGACCTCGGGATCCTCCCCGGAGATCCGGGAGACGAGCGCGAGGAAGCCGTGCCAGAGGGGGAACGCGTACCCGGGATGCAGGCTCCCGTCCGCGAACTCGGAGACGCGGTCGAGCGAGAGGCCGTCGAGCTCGAGGAGCTTCCGCGCCCGCGCGAGGTGGAAGAGCCCGTCCCCGCCGACGGCGGGTGCAGCGGCCCAGAGCGCGAGCCCGAGCAGGGCGCCCGCGCCGAGCGCCCACCAGCGGCCGGGCACGGACGCCGCCTCCGGCCAGCCCCGGAGCGCGAGCGGGACGGCCGCCGCGAGCCCCGCGATCGCGACGAGCGCGAGGGTGACGTCGATCGCCCCGCCCACCGCGAACGTCACCGCGAGCGCCCCGAAGACCACGGTCAGCGCCCACGCCACGCTCGCCGACGCGCTCCGGAGCCCGAGCGCGCGCGCAACGAGCCAGCCGGGCGCGAGGACGAGCGCCGTCGCGACGGCGAGCTTGGCCGTGAGGACGATCACGGGCCGCCCGAGGCGAGCGTGGCCGCGTCGCCCGAGGAGAGCCACTCCGCGGCCTCCCGGTACACGCGGCCCCGCTCGCCGCGAAAGAGGAGACCGCGCAGGCGGAGCGCCGCGAGCAGCACGCGGCGGGCGCGCTCGGCAGCCCGCGGCCCGTCGTGCTTCGTCAGGAAGAGCAGGTGCCCGCGGAGGTTCTCGCGGTACAGGCGGCCTCCGTGCGCGGCGCCGCGAACGTGAGTGCACTCGGCGCCCGGGAAGAAGACGACCTCCCAGCCCGCCTCGCGGAACCGGTAGCACCAGTCCGTCTCCTCGCTGAACAGGAAGTAGTCCTCGTCGCAGGGGCCGACCTCGTCGATCGCCTCGCGCCGAACGAGCATGCACGCCCCCATCACGACCTCCACGTCGCGCACCGAGTCGTGGTCGAACCCGCCCGCGTAGAACGCGTTGAGCGCGCGCGACCGAGGCGCGAGCTTGCGGAGGAAGAAGTACTCGGTGGCGAGCCGCCACGGCGTCGGGAAGCCCCGAACCGAGCGCTGGAGCGTCCCGTCCGGGTTCCGGAGCCGGGGCCCGACGACCGCCGCGCGGGGACGCGAGCCCGCGAGCTCGACGAGTCGCTCGAGCGCGCCCTCGTCGAGCCAGGCGTCCGCGTTCAGCAGGAGAACCCAGCGGCTCTCCGTCTCCCGGATACCGATGTTCCACCCTGCGGCGAGGCCTCGGTTCTCCGACTCGATCACCCGGACGTCGGGGTAGCGCGCGCGGACGAACGCGACCGTCTCGTCGCGCGAGCCGTTGTCCACGACGACGGTCTCGACCCCCGCGAGCGAGTCCAGGCACTGCTCGATCCAGGGGAGCGCGTCGTACGTGACGACGACGGCCGCGACCGAGGTCGGCTCAGCCATGCTCCGGGCGGGGTCGCGGGTCGCCGCGCAGGCCGGCCCGGAGCATGACGAGCGCGCCGGGGAGCGACATGAGCAGCGTGACGAGGAAGTAGAGGAAGCCCGCGGCGAAGGCCTCGTCGGCGCCGACCCCGAGGCTCCCCAGGAAGCTGACGAAGAACGCCTCGCGCACGGCCAGGCCGTTCAGCGTGAAGGGCACGAGCATGACGAGGAACAGCAGCGGGCCCATGACGTAGTAGACGCGGACGTCGAGGTCGATCCCGACCGCCTTCGCCGTCGCCCAGATCGCGAGGATACGCACCGCCTGGACGGCGAGCGTGACGGCCAGGACTCGCCCGAGGAGCCTCGGCCGCCCGCGGTAGTGGTGGATCCCCTCGTAGAAGGCCCGGAGCGGGCGCGCGAGCCGAAGACGCTCGAGGAGGGGCTGCACGCGCCTGAGGAGCGGCCGGGCCGAGCGGGCGAAGAAGAGGAATCCGAGCACGATCGTCCCGAAGACGAAGACCCCCTCGAGCCAGAGGTACGCACTCACGTCGAAGTGCCCGATCGAGAGGACGAAGCCGACCGCGCCGAGGAGCACGGTCGCGGCGCCGCCGAGCCCGCGCTCGAGGAGCACGGTCCCGGAGACCACGGCCGTCGTCCCCGGATGCCGGCGGACGGTCTCCGCGATCCGGACCGCGTCGCCTCCGAGCGACGTCGGGAGCACCTGGCCCGCGGTGTAGGCGACGAGGTAGGCCCGGGTCAGCCACGGGACGCCCTCGACGATCGCGTGCGCGTCGAGCAGCCACCCCCACCGGAGCGCGAGCACGGGCACCGTGCCGAGCATGATCGCGACGGCGAGCGCGAACCACGCGAGGCTCGCGTCCGCGAGGATGTCGACCGTCGTCCCGAAGTCGATCTTGGAGACGATGTACGCGACCGCGGCGATGGTCAGGACGAGCGTCCCGACGCGCCGTGTCCTACGAGACATCGGCCCCGCGGCCGAGGACGTCGAGCGTCAGCAGCTCGTAGGCGACGTTCGACGCCGCGATCGCCGTCGGCTGCCCCGGCCCGTCGTAGGGCGGGCTCACCTCGACGAGGTCGTAACCGGAGAAGCGGAGCCCGCGCAGCGCCCGCACGTAGGCGAGCGCCTCGCGCGTCGAGAGCCCACCGGCCTCGGGCGTCCCCGTCCCCGGGGCGAAGGCCGGGTCGAGGACGTCGATGTCGAACGAGAGGAAGAGCGGGCCGTCGCCGACGCGCGCACGGACGCGTGCGCCGTACTCGGCCGGCGTGAGCTCGACGAGCTCCTCGCACGGGATCACCTCGAAGCCGAGGTCGGACGGCATCGCGACGTCCTCGGGACCGTAGAGCGAGCCGCGCATCCCGGCGAGCAGCGAGCGCGAGGGGTCGAGCAGCCCCTCCTCGAGCGCACGCCTGAAGGGGGAGCCGTGGTAGTAGGCCTCGCCGACGTACCGGTCCCAGACGTCCGCGTGGGCGTCGAGCAGGACGAGGCCGAGCGGGCCGTGGACGGCGGCGTGCGCGCGGAGCTCACCGAGGACGATCGTGTGGTCGCCGCCGAGGCCGAGCGTCCGCGCGCCCGCCCGGACGACCGGCTCGAGGCGCTCGGCGATCTGCTCGACGGAGCGCTCGGCGTTCCCGGGCGTGACCGTGACGTCGCCGAGGTCGGCGACCGAGAGCCGGCCGAAGACGTGCACGTCCTGCACGGGGTTGTACGGCCGCAGGGCGATCGACGCCGACCGGATCGCCTCCGGCCCGAAGCGCGTGCCGGGCCGGTTCGTCGTCCCCGTGTCGAACGGGATCCCGAGGACCGCGACGTCGACGCCCTCGGGGTCGTCCACGAGCGGGCAGCGCCCGAAGGTCCTGACCCCGGTGAAGCGCGGAGCCTGGAACGCGTCGGGAGGCCCGTAGCGGGGAGCGCCGTCTCTCGCCACGCGGCGACGGTACCAGCGCCGCAGGCGCGCGGCGGCGCGCCCCGCTGGGCTAGGCCTCGGACCCCTCCGTCGCGAGCCCGGCCCGCGGCGACCGGCCCTCGACGTCGAGGCGCGGGAGCCAGTCGAGCCAGCGCGGGAGGTACCAGTTCCAGTCCCCGAGGATCTTCATGACGCTCGGCAGGAGCACGGACCGGATGACGGTCGCGTCGATCAGCAGGGCGACCGCCACGCCGAAGCCCATCTGCTGGAAGGCCACCAGGTCGCCCCGTGCGAAGCCCGCGAAGACCGCCACGATGATGAACGCGGCGCCCGTGATGATCCTCGCCGTCGAGGAGACGCCGAACGTCACCGCATCGGTGGTGTCGCCGGTCTCGTCGAAGCGCTCGCGGATCCGGGAGAGCAGGAACACCTGGTAGTCCATCGAGAGCCCGAAGAGCACCGAGAAGAGGAAGAGCGGGACCCAGGCCTCGATCGTGTCCGAGACCTGGAACCCGAGGAGGTCGGCGCCCCACCCGTGCTGGAAGACGGCGACGAGGAGCCCGTACGCCGCTCCGACGGAGAGCAGGTTGAGCGCGACCGCCGTCCCGGCCACGACCACCGACCGGAAGACGACCGTGAGGAGGACGAACGTCAGCAGGAGGACGATCGCGATGACCCAGGGCGCGGGGTCGATCACCGAGTCGAAGTAGTCGATGTTCTCCGAGGTCGTCCCTCCGACGAGCACCTCGGCCTCCGTTCCCGCGAACAGCCCGGGGACGATCTCCTCGCGGAGCTCGCGCACGGCGGCGACCGCCTCGTCGGACGACGGGTCGCCGTCGACCGCGACGCGCAGCACCGCCGCCTCCCCGTCCGCCGACCGCTCGACGCTCCCGCTGCCGAACCGCGGATCCGCTCGCAGGCGGCCCTGGAGCGCACGGAGCGCCTCGGCTTCGGCCTCGCCCGACGCGCCCTTCGCGACCACGATCTCGACCGGGTCGGTCGTCGTCCCCGGGAACGCCTCCGCGAGCGCGGCGAACCCCTGCTTCGACGCGAACCGGTCGGGGAGCGTCGTCACCCCGCTCGTCCCGATCTTCATGCCGAGGACGGGAGACGCGAGGACGAGGAGGAGCCCCGCCGACAGCGCGAAGCTGAGACCGGGCCGGCGCAGGACGCGCTGGATGATCGCGCTCCAGAACCGGCCCTCGGGGTTCGTCTCCTCGAACGACGTCCGCCCGAAGAAGGGGATGCGGAGGCGGTTCACGTTGTCACCCAGAAGCCCGAGCAGCGCGGGGAGGAGCGTCGTCGCGGCCGCGACCGAGACGACGCCGACCGTGATCGCGCCGACGGCGAGGCTCCGCATGATCGAGTTCGGGACGAGCAGCATCCCGAACATCGCCACGACGAACGCCGTGCCGCTGAAGACGACGGCCCGGCTTGCGGTGGCTCCCGAGGCGGCGATGGCGGCGTGCTTCTCGAGGCCGCGCCCGCGCTCCTCGCGGAACCGGGAGACGACGAAGAGCGAGTAGTCGATCCCGAGCGCGAGGCCCATGCCCGTGAGCATGTTCACGACGAACACCGAGAGCTCGAACTGCTGGGCGATGAGGGCGACGAGCCCGAGCGCCACGACGATCGAGACGATCGCCATCAGCAGCGGGATCAGGCCGGCGACGACCGCGCCGAAGACGAGGAGCAGGATGACGAGCGCCGCCGGGAGGCCGAACTGGAGCTCCCCCTTCTCGAGGTCCTCCTGCGAGAGGAGGTTGAAGTCGTGGTCGAGCGTCTCGTCGCCTGCGATCGCGACGGCGAAGCCCGGTGCCGCGTCCGCGGAGCGGACCTCGTCGATCACGGCCTCCGTCCGGGCGTCGTCGTCGAGGCCGAGTGGGAGCAGGAGCGCGGGCCGCCCATCCGGAGAGAGAACCGTCTCGCCGACGACGGACGCTCCGAGCTCGGGGCTCGTTCGGACGAGCGTCGTCAGGAACGTCCTGAGCTCCGCCTCGGTCGCATCGCCCTCCGCCCTCACGACCACGACGTCGGTCGCGGCGCTGTCCCGGGGCGGGAAGGACGCGAGGAGCGCGTCCCTCGCCGCGAGCGACTGCGGATCGTTCGTGGGCTCGCCGTCCGTGGTGAGCGAGCCGCCGAGCAGCACGGCGATCGCCGCCATCGCCGCGACGGAGGCGACGATCCAGGCGCCGATCGTGCGCCACGGGTGCCGCGCACTGGCCGCGGCGAGGGCTCGAGTCGATAGCTCCATGTGGTCTCTCCCCTCCTAAGACGGGCCGTGCTGGGCTTCCGCTGGATGTAGTGAGTGATTACTCATGTTCCGGTGAAATGAGAGGACGGGCGCACAGCCCGTCAGCGTGCCTCCGGTTCCCGGCAGCCGCTCACGAGCCGAGCCGCCCAGGGCTCGCCGGCTGCCTCCTCGTGGAGCCCCATCGCGGCGATCACGTTCAGCAGCATCCCCTTGCCGAAGAAGTCCGCCAGCTCCTCCTCCGTCGCCGCGGAGACGCGCTCGACGTACGTGTAGAGGTCGCCGTACCCGTCGCGAACCGCCTGACGCACGTCCGCGTCGTCCAGCGCCGCGGCGTACGTCTGGAGCTGAGCCTGGAGCATGGTGGGATCGGTGCTGAGGAGCTCCGCGTACGCGTCGCCCATCGCACGCATGGCCTCCTTGCCCCGGAGCCCCTCCGCCGCGGCCTGCATCGTCTCGAGCGTGCGCCGGAAGCAGCGGCGCACGGCGGCGAGGTAGAGCTCCTTCTTCGAGCCGAAGAGCCGGAAGAGGTAGGGCTGCGAGATCCCGGCCTCCCGGGCGATCGCGTCCGTGGACGCTCCGTGGAAGCCCGCGCGCGCGAACTCGGCGACCGCGACTGCGAGGAGCTGCTCGCGCCGCTGCTCCGCGGTCTTCCGTGTCTGCGTCGTCGACATGCGCAGTAAGTTATCAGTCACTCACAAACGATGTCAACCCGGGCGCTGCGACAGCGCGGCCGGGACGGAGCCGCCGGAGCTACCCTGGGAGTCGATGAGGCTCGTCGCGACGCTCGTGCTCGTCGTCGCCGCGCTCGGCGCCACCGTGGCCAGGTCGGCCGTACCGGCTCCCACCTCGCTCCGGATCACCTACTGGGACGACGGCACCGTCGCCACGCCGACCGAGGTGTGGACGCTCCGCTGCAACCCCGCGCGCGGCACCCTGCCGCACCCGGCGCGCGCCTGCAGGAAGCTGAAAGCGGGAGGGCCGAAGCTCTTCGCCCCCCTCCCCCCGAGCACCGTGTGCACGCAGATCTACGGCGGGCCGCAGAAGGCACGCGTCGTCGGGACGGTGTCCGGGAAGCGTGTCCACGCGACCTTCACCCGCACCGACGGATGCCAGATCGCGCGCTGGAGCGCGCTCTCCCCCTGGCTCCTGCCGCCGGGCGGCGTCACGCGCTGACGCGTGCCCTCGTTAGCATCGGCGGCCGTGGCAACCGCCGTCCGTAGGACCTGAGTCGCGTGCCCGGGCTCGGCTCGCAGCTCAAGCGGCTCGGCAAGCACTCGGCCATCTACGGCTTCGGAGGGCTCATCCAGCGCATCCTCGCCGTCCTCCTCCTGCCGGTCTACACGCGCTACCTGACCCCGTCCGACTACGGGACGGTCGAGACGCTCATCGCGCTCACGACGATCCTCGTGATCGTCCTCCGCCTGGGGATGTCGAACGCGTTCATCCGCTTCTACTTCGACTCGAAGGAGCCCGCCGCCCGCAAGCTCGTGCTGCGCACGGCGTTCTGGTTCACGATGACGAGCGCGACGCTCGGCCTCCTCCTCGGGCTCCTCTTCGCGCCAGAGATCGCCGAGCTCCTCTTCGGCTCGGACGGCGACGCGACGATCGTCGCGGCCGCGTTCGTCGGCCTGTGGGCGCAGATGAACTGGGAGCAGATGCTCTCGCTCTTCCGCGTCGAGGAGCGGTCGGTGGCGTACGTGAGCGCGAGCCTCGCGAACATCGGCGTGACGATCGCCGCGACCCTCGCGCTCGTCGTCGCGCTCGACCAGGGCGCGCTCGGCGTCGTCGTCGGCAACTTCATCGGCACGCTCACGATCTACGTCGCGCTCCTCGGCTACCGCCGCGAGCAGCTCGGGCTCCAGTTCGACCGGCGGCTCTTCCGGGAGATGAACCGCTTCGGCCTGCCGCTCGTGCCGAGCGCGCTCATGCTCTGGGTGACGAACTTCAGCGACCGGTTCTTCCTGCTCAAGCTCGCGGACGCCAGCGAGGTGGGCCTCTACTCGGTCGGCGTCCGGATCGCATCCGCGATGGCCCTCCTCCTGACCGCGTTCCGCACGGCGTGGCCCGCCTTCGCGTACTCGATCGACGACGACCGCGAGGCGAAGGCGACCTACGCGTGGGTGCTCACGTACGTCATGGCGTTCATGGCCTGGATGGCGACCGGGCTCGCCCTCCTCTCGCCGTGGCTCGTGGACTGGATCGCGGCGCCCGCGTTCGCGAGCTCGTCGAAGGTCGTCGGACCGCTCGCGTTCTCGGTCGTCCTCTTCTCCGGCTACGTCGTGATCGCCATCGGCCTCGGCCGCACGCGCCGCACGCAGTTCAACTGGGTCGTGACGGGCGTCGCGGCGGTCGTCAACGTCGGCCTGAACCTGACCCTCATCCCGCGGGACGGGATGATGGGCGCCGCGATCGCGACGCTCGCGGCCTACGCGACGATGTTCGCGGGGATGACGTGGTGGGCACAGCGGATCTACCCCGTCCGCTACCAGTGGCGGCGGGTCGCGACCGCGCTCGGAGCCGGGGTCGCGCTCGTCGCGGCGGGGAAGCTCGGCGGCGGGGGGCTCCCGGTCGCGCTCGCCCTCTCGCTCGCCTACCCCGTCGTGCTGGCGCTCGCGGGCTTCTACCTCCCGGTCGAGCGGAGAGCGATCGGCGCCCGCCTCGGCCTCTCGCGCTAGGAGAGGAGCCGCTCGGCCTCGGCCGCGAGCTCGCCGGCCGAGAGACACACGCCCCCGCGCTCGCGCACGGCGTCGACGACCCTCAGGTAGAGCCGGTCCCAACCCTGTGCCGTCGCCCGGTCGAAGCGGTCCGTGTGCCACAGGATCGCGAACCCCCCGCCGTGCTCGGCCGCCCAGTCGAGGAGCGCGAGCAGGCGCCGCTCCGACTCGCGCGCGGAGAGGCCGAGGTAGCGCTCCGCGCCGAGCGTGACGTCCATCGCGGCCAGCGGGACCTCGATGAGGTCGAGCGGGCGGTCGGAGGCGAGGTTCCACGGGCGGAAGGGCTGCGCGATGCCCGCGCGGAAGCCTGGCGCGTCCGGGAACCCGAGCGTCGCGTCGTAGCGGACGCCGAGCTCCGGCAGCGGGGCGAGGTTCCCGTGGGGGTCGACGCGGAGGTAGTGGTAGCGCTGGCCGCGGATTTCGACGCCGAGGGCTCGGAGCACGTCGAGCTCCTGCCTCAGGAGCTCCGGGTCCCTCGCCGCGAGGTACGACCCGTGGAGCCCGACCTCGCCGCCGCCCTTGGTGATCGCCTCGACGAGCCGCGGTCGCAGCCGGTCGTAGGTCTCGGGCGCAGCGCCGTCGTGCCCGTCGTGGTGCCCTGCCAGCACGAAGAAGGTGGACGACGCGCCGCGCTCGCCCTCGGCCTCCGTCAGCGCCTCGAAGCACCAGTTGGGGTCCGTCCCCCGGAGGCGGTGGAGCGGCATCCCGGCGAGCGCCCGTGCCTCGCGGACCGCCTCGGAGCGGCGGCGGGAGCGGAGGTGCGACTTGAGCCGGGCCGCAGAGCCCCGCACCGCGCGCCCGGTCCAGCGCCAGGGGACGTCGACGTCGTGGGTCAGCGCGACCGCGAAGCGCGCGCCCCGCCAGCGCGGCGGCTCGACCCCCAGGGAGCGGCGCAGCCGCTCGAGGGGCGGGTCGAGCGGGTCGAGGCACGAGACCGCCGCGGTGAAGCGGCCGTGCTCGTCCCGCGCGCCGTCGCGCTCCTCGATCCGCGCCAGGTGGAAGAAGGCGTCCGCGAGCTCGTCCCCAGTCGGTCGCTCGCCGCGCTCGGCCTGCTCCCAGGCACGGGCGTCGTAGGGGAGGTCGTCGCCGAGCTCGAGGCCTCGCGCGCCGATCGTCTCCAGCACCCACCGGGCGCGGCGACGATGCGCCTCCGGGATCATCGGAAGACGCCCTTCACGAGCCTCGCCGCGTACGCGGCCGCCGGGCGGAGGTCGTCGCGGGCGAGGACCGCATCCACGTACGGCGGCCGCTGGAAGGCAGGACGCTCGCCTGCGAGGAACGTGATCGCCCAGCGCTTCCCCTCGCCGCGCATCTCGACGGGCGGGCACGGCAACCCGAGCAGGTCGCGGTACGCGATCCGCGGGAGGTCGACACCGCAGGCGGCTGCGAGGCCGTGCCACTGATACAGGCGCGGGTTGATCTCCATGAGCTTGTAGCGCCCGTCCCGGGGGTCGCGCTTGAGCTCGACCTGCGAGATGCCGTGGTAGCCGAGCGCGGCCAGGAAGCGGAGGCCCGAGTCGGCGACCTCCTCCACCCACACCGCCTCGCCGACGCGGCACGTCCCGACGGTCGGCGGCGTCTGCTGGAGCTTGCGGCCGCAGAAGACGCCGAGGGGCCGCCCGCTCGCGTCCAGGTAGCTACCGAGCGTGTACAGGGTGTCGTCGCCTCCGGGGATCAGCTCCTGCACCATCGGCTCGTGGGGCTCGGCGAGCGCGTACGCCTCCTCGAGCTCGGCGCGCGTCTCGCAGCGGAACGCCTGCCGGCGGTGACGCCGCTTGAACTCGACCGGGTCGGCAGGCTTCACGAGGAGCGGGTAGCCGACCTCGTCCGCCACCGCGAGCGCCTCCGCGGCCGATCGCGGGTGGCCCGTGCGCGGGACGTCCACCCCGGCACGCTCGGCGACCTCGAGCTGGAAGCGCTTGCTCTGGATCCGCTCGAGCGAGCTCCACTCGGGGAACGGGTAGCGGAAGCGCTCGCCGAGCTCGCCCGCGTGCCGCGCGATCGCGTTCAGGCCCTCGTCGTGGGTCGGGAAGATCGGAGCCGGCGCGCCGAGCGCGTCGCCGAGCCGGGAGAGCGCCTCGACGAAGCCGCTCTCGTCGGCGCCGGGGTCGGGTGCGGAGACGGAGATCGCGAACCGCGATCGGAGCCCGAGCGCCCACGGCCGGTGGTCGACCGCGAGCACCGGCGCCCCTGCGCGCCCCAGCGACCGGATCGCCGCGAGCCCGTTCACCCAGCCCACGTCGACGACGACGGCAGGAGCGCCGCCCCGGGCCAGCGCGGAGGCGGCGGCCTCGGCCGGCGCGAGTGGGCTCCTCACGGCGCGGATTCTAGAAACCGCGCCGTGAGGGCCTCGCTCTCAGTTCGCGCAGACGTCGGCGACGCGTGCGCCCGCGAGGGCGACGAGATCGGACGCCTTCACGCGGGCCGAGCGGTCGTGAGCGCCAGCCTCGAAGACGATCTTCTCGCGCCGGGCGAGCCTGCTGTCGAGGACGACCTCGTCGTGACGCCCTCCGAGCGGTGGCACGGCCCCGAGGTCGAACTCCGGGTACTCCGCCCCGAGCGCCTCCTCCGTCAGCAGGTGGAGCTCCTTGCCCCCGTGCAGCACGTCCCGCAGCTTGTGCATGTCCACCCGCTCCGATGCGGGGACGAGCACGCGCACGTTGCCAGCGCTCGTCGCGACCACCAGCGTCTTCGCGACCTCGTCCGGGGGGAGCCCGAGCGCGGCGGCCTCGTCGGCGGCGCGGTCGGTCGGCTCGTGCGTGAGCACCTCGTACTCGATCCCCAGGCGCTCCAGCTCGGCGGTCAGCGATTCCGTACCGGTCATGTGCACCTCCTTCGTGGTCGAGTATGCGCTGCGAACGTCGACGCCGCATCCCGGGAAGTACGGACGCGCGCTCGGTACTCAGCGCGGACCTGCTGTCGCCCTACGAGCCGGCCGGCATGACGTCGAGATCGACGCCGAGGCGGCGGTAGGTGCGAGCCGCCCGGACGTCGCGCGTCCGCAGCGTGAGGCCCGACTCGGCGGCCGTGAGCCCCACGAGGGCGTCGTAGACCGCGCCGCCCTCGACCGCGTTCTCGCTACAGAGCGACACGATCGTCCGGGCGAGCTCGGCCGACGGGACGATCGTCCGCTCCGCCGGGAACCAGCGCTCCAGGAGCGTCGCCACGACATCGGGCCCGAGCCGATGGGACCCTGACCGCGGTCGCCGCGGGACGGAGCTCGATGACGCCGTCGCGCTCCTCGACCTCGAGGAACCTCGCCTCCTCGCAGCCGGAGCTTGTCGCGAATCGCTTTCGGGACGACGACACGCCCGAGACGGTCGATGGAAGCGCGCATGGCAGTACCATGCCCGGTGTTCCTGCCAATCTCCGCAGTGAGGTCGCCGCGCTGCGCCAGGAGCACCAGCCGACGCGGTCGGCGCGCTACGCCACGATGCGGTACACCTGGAAGCACTCCGCGTACTCGCGGTTCACGTTCACGCCGTGCACGCGGGCGAGGTTCCAGACGTACTCGGGGTTGGCGTAGCGCCGGTGCTGCTGCGAGGCGTAGCGCTCGAGCGCGGCGACCTTCCGCTCCAGGTGCCGCTGCTCGAGCGAGATGTACGCCCCGTACGAGAAGTCGAAGTTGTTCCAGGGAACCTCGTAGCCGAAGATCGTCGTCCGCTTGAAGGCGCGCAGGCCCTCCTGCGCGATCGTCTGGTGATCCTGGTGGACGTCGTGGTGCGAGGGCTGGAAGACGACGTCCGGCGTCCACTCCTCCCACAGCGCGACGAGGAGCTCGAGGATGTCCTGGCGCCGCTCGGGGAACGTGCGGACGTCGAAGTCGTGCACCGTGAGGCAGCGCTCGGGGATCCCGAGCTCCGCGGTCGCCTCCCGCACCTCGCGCGCGAGCGTGTCCGGCTCGAAGCCGGGGGGCAGCGAGCGCGTCGCGATGGAGAAGGCGACGTAGCGGACCTCGCAGCCCGCCTCGACGAGGCGCGCCATCGTCCCGCCGCAGCCGAGCTCGCCGTCGTCGGTGTGCGGCGCGAGGACGAGCGCCCGTTTCCAGGAGTCGATCACCGGGCTATTCAACCATCCCCCTGTGCTACCGGACGTGCCGCCGGGCGCGTAACGTCCAATCCATGGAGCACGGCCAGGTCGCCCAGGTCGCGGCGCTCGTGGGCGCCCTCGGCGCCGTGCTCGTCCTGGTTCCCCGTGGACGGCTGCTCCCGATCGTCGGCTTCGGGGCGCTCGGGATCGCGACCGCGGCGCTCGCGTGGGCGCTGGTCGGGAGCGAGGACATCGACACCCTGCTCGGCGACGCGCGGGGAGTCGCGCTCCTCGGCGTCGGCGCGGTCGTGGCGATCCTCGGTGGCGTGGCCTTCGCCCGCTACCCAGAGGTCGTGCCGGTCGCGCTCCTCGCTGCCGCGCCCTTCCGCGTCCCCGTCACCCTGGGCTCCGAGGAGGCGTTCCTCCTACTCCCCCTCTACCTCGTGCTCGCGGCAGCCGTGCTCGCCGTGGCCTACCGGCTGGCGATGAACCGGGTCGGGGCGGCGCCCCCGTTCCTGATCGCGCTCCCCGTCGCCGCGTTCGTCACCTTCCTCTCGATCTCGTACCTGTGGACGTGGGACGAGCGTCAAGGCGCGATCGCGCTCGCGTTCTTCGCCTTCCCGTTCACGGCCGGGCTGGGAACGCTGGCGCGGGCGCCCGTCGCAACGTGGCTGTCACGTGCGCTCCTCGCGACCCTCGCCGCGCTCGGCGCCCTGTTCGCGGCCATCGGCATCTGGCAGGCGCAGACGAGGACCCTCTTCTTCGCCCCGGACCTCGAGGTGGCGAACGCGTACACGACGTTCTTCCGCGTCACCTCGCTCTTCAAGGACCCGAGCCTCTACGGGCGGTACCTCGTGATCCCGATCGTGCTGCTCCTCGTCGTCGTCCTCGTCCGCAAGGGGCGGACCGTCGACTGGGTCGCCGCGACCGCCCTCGTGGCCTTCCTCTTCTGGGGCCTCTACTACTCGTACTCCCAGTCGAGCTTCGTCGCCCTCTTCGTCGTGACGTTCGCGATCGCGGTGATCGGCGTCGACCGGCGGGCGCGCATCGTGCTCGTCAGCTGCGCCGTGGTCGCCACGCTCGCGGCCGCCGCGGTCGCGGGCGCAGCGGTCGGCGAGCGCTCGGCGAGGGACGTGACGAGCGGCCGCTCACGCCTCGTCACGGCGACGCTGGACGTGGTCCGGGAGCGCCCGCTCGCCGGCGTCGGCGTCGGCGGCCAGCCCAAGGCGAGCGCCGAGCTCGGCGGCAAGGGGAAGCCGAGCCGGAACGCCTCGCACACGACACCGCTGACGGTGCTCGCCGAGCTCGGAGTGATCGGGTTCGCGCTCTACGCGTTGGTGCTCGCGGAGGCCGGCCGGGCCCTCTACCTCGTCACGCTGCGCGACCGGGTGCTCGGGATCGGGCTCGCGGCGGTTCTCCTCGCGCTCTTCGTGCACGCGCTCGTCTACGCCGGCTTCTTCGAGGATCCGCTGACGTGGGGCGTCCTGGGCCTCGCCGCCGCGGTGCTGGGCGCCCCGGCCCGGTCGCCGGCGGACACGGCGAGCTCGCCCGAGCCCGTGCCGTCCGCTCCGCAGGTGCTGGCACACTGACTGCGGGCGCGAGCAGCGCCCGCCGTTGCTCATGCCCAGACTCCGCTGGATCGTCGTCGCCGTCGTGGCGCTCGTCGTCGTCGTCGCCGGCGGCGTCACCGCGTACCTCGCAGTGGCGCGCGACCGCCCGGAAGGGTCGCTCGACACCGACCTGAGCGGCGTCACCGTCTCGGAGGCGGCGCCGACGACGCCGTCCCCGAAGCCCCCTCCGAAGGAGGAGGAGTACGCGAGCGGGCGCCTCTGCTGGCGCTTCTTCGGCGGCGACCCCCAGCGCTCGCTCGCACGATCGCGGCTCGACCTGGGCCTGCCGAAGAAGCCCCTGATCTGGACGCGCACGTTCGGCAGCTACATCGAGTATCCGCCGAGCTACTGCGACGGAGAGCTGTACGTGAACACGTTCGAGGGCGAGACCGTGGCCATGGACGCCGACACGGGCCGGGTGCTCTGGCGCTCGACGGTCGGCACGGAGAAGCCGTCGACGCCCGGCATCGACGGCCCCCGGCTGATCGTGAGCTCGAAGGACGGCGCGGTGCGCGGCCTCAGCAGGAAGAACGGGAAGGTGCTCTGGACGGTGCAGACGGCCGGCAAGGTGGAGTCGTCGGCCGCCGTCGTGGACGGTCTCGCCTACTTCGGCTCGACCGATGGGCGACTGTTCGCAGTCCGCTCCGACACCGGGCACGTCCAGTGGGCGTACGACACCGGCGGCCGCATCAACGCGAGCCCGTCGATCGCCGGCAACCGCGTCTGCATCTCGACCTACGCCGGCTCGATCGTGTGCGTCAGGCGCGACACGGGCCGGGAGCTCTGGACGACGTACGTGTCCCGGGACACGTTCCGGGACGAGAGCTTCTACGCGAGCCCGTCCACCGACGGCTCCCGGGTCTACGCCGTGTCCCGCTCGGGCACGGTCGTCGCGCTCGACGCGCAAGACGGCAGGGTCGTCTGGAAGTCGGGCGTCGGCGGGTACGGCTACACGACGCCTGCCGTCGCCGACGGCGTCGTGTACGTCGGCGGCTTCGACGGCATCGTCCGCGCCCTGCGCGCGACGACGGGATCGGAGATCTGGCGCACGCGCGCGGTCCCCGGCCGCATCCTCGGCGCCCCGGTCGTCGTCGGCAACCTCCTCTACTTCGCCGTGCTCGAGAAGCAGACGTACGCCGTGCGTCGCTCCGATGGAAGGATCGTCTGGAAGCTGCCGATGGGCAGGTACTCCCCCGTGATCGCGACCGAGAGCCGGTACTTCTTCTCGGTCAACGGGCGGATCATCGCCTACAGCGGCCGCCACGGGCCGTAGGCGTCAGAACAGCCGGGGGTGGCGGCGACGCCACAGTGGCGACCGCTGCATGGCGCGCGACGCGGTGTTCCACGCGCTCATCCTCGTCCGGTACCACGCGAGCGAGGCGCGCGCGCGAGCGCCTGGAGCATCCGGCCGTGGCCCTCGCAGCTCGTAGCCGAGGTCGGCGAGGAGGTCGCCCGCGATCGCCTCGAACGCGCGCACGTCCGCCTCGGCCATCTGGCTGCGCCAGTCGCGGACACCGCGGGTCGGCGGCTGCAGCAGCCGCTGGTGGTGGGGCTTCTCCGAGACGTCGACCGCCGTCGCGTACTCGAGCATCGAGGCGTCGAACGGGATCCCCGCGAACGCGCACACCGACTCGACGACCCCGGCGGTGTCCTCGACGAGGTCTTCGTAGCGGAGCTCGAAGTAGCGACCAGGCCCGAGCCGCCGCCCCAGCGAGCGGGCGCGGCGAACCTCCGTGCTCCACTCGCAAGCGAACCCGGCCGCGCTGAGGGGATGCGCCCACGTCCTCGTGACGACCCCTTCCGGCATGTCGAGGAACGCGAGGGCGGCGTCGCGGCCGTCGCGGATCAGGTGCACGTACTGCGCGTCCGGGAAGAGGCGCTCGATGAGATCGAGGTGGCGCATGTACATCGGCGTCTTGTCCCCCCAGCGCGGCTTCCCGTGCTTCGCGGCGTACGCGGAGAACGTCGCGTCGAGCGCCTCGCCGACCGACATCCCGGGCCGGAGACGGGAACGGAGGTCGTCCGGGGAGACCCCCCACGACGCGAGCCGGGGAAGCCGCCGCAGGTCGTCGAGGAACCGCTCCGGGTCGACCGGAGACCGGTGCCGGCTCGCGAGTTGCGGGATGAAGAACGTCTCGTCCGGGATCGCGATGCCCGGCGAGCGGTCGAGGATGACGCGCAGGAGCGTCGTCCCGGAGCGGCTGACGCCGAGCACGAAGAGCGGGGTGCTCACGGCGCCGCGGGAGGCTCGGTGACGACGACCACCGCGCGGTCCGCGCGGCTCCCCACGCTCACGTAGAGAGCGTACGTACCCGGCGTCTCCGGGGCCCGCAGCCGGAGGACGGGCCGCTCGCGGATGCCTCGCTCCCCGGCGAACAGCCACCGGTACGAGGCCGCGTCCGTCCAGACGAAGATCGTGAACCGCTCTCCCGCGGCGACCTCGACGCGGTCGCGCCCGAGCTCGACGTAGCGGACGCGAACCGGCACGGCGCGCGTCCGCGCCGATCGGTTCCCTGCCCGGTCCACCGCCCGGAGTCGGATCTCGTACGTGCCGGGTCGGACGGGCCGTCCGTCGATCTTGCCGAACCAGAGCAGCCGCCCCTCGCGCTTGCCGAAGCGGCCGAGCGCCTGACGGCTCCCGTTCACGAGGAGCTCGGGGCGCGCCTTCTCGTCGAGCCGGTACCTCACCGTGACGCGGTCGCGACGCCCGTCGCCGTCCGGCGAGAACACCCGCGGCCGCGCGCTCACGAGCGACACGACGGGCGGAGTCGTGTCCACCCGGATCGGGTTCGGGAGCACGATCGTCCGGCCGTTCCGCTCGAGCTCGACCCGCGGGCGGTAGATGCCCTCCGCCACGACGCGGCCGAGCTCGTCGCGCCCGTCCCACGTATACGAGACCCGGCCCTTCGTCTCGCGCCGGGCGCGCACGAGCGTGCGCACGACGTCACCGCCCGAGTCGAGCATCCGCACGGTGACCGTCTCCGGCCGCCGGAGGATGAACGAGATCACCGAGAAGTCGCGAGGGCACTCGCAGACCGGGGAGAAGACCTTCTCGACCCGAGTGCCGGTGATGGGGCTCCGCTCGAGCTTCAGGTGCTCGGTGACGGCGAAGGCCGCCGCCGTCGCGCCGAGGAGCGCGAGGACGACGAGCGTCTGGGGGAGCCGCGACAAGGACGCTCAGAACCGCTGGAGCGCGCGCACGAGCACGAACGGCTCCGCGTGCTCGCAGCCGCAGCTCGCCCCGTAGAACTCGGCCGCTGCGCGGATCGCCCGCTCGCTGCGCGGGTGCGGGTAGTCGCGCCGCTCCGTCTCGTAGTGCGCGAACGCGGCGACCTTGCGCTCGAGGGTCGCGGTCACGTCGACGAACCAGTTCGGGACGAACCAGTTCAGCGGCGCCGGCGTCCACTCCGTGCTCGAGGTAGGCGCGTACGTCAGCACGCGCTCGACGGGCTGGCCGGGCGTGGGCCTCGTCGCCACGGCGACCGAGTCGAAGAGCACGCGGTGGTCGCGGTTCACGTCGGGATGCGGCGTGTACACGACCGCGGGACGGAGGTCGGCGACGTGCTCCTCGACGACGGCATTCACCTCCACATGGGCGAGCGTGTCGAGCCGCATGTCCGGGAGGTCGAGGTGCACGTAGTCCGTCACTCCCAGCTCGGCCGCGGCACTGAGCGCCTCCTGCTCCTTCCGCGCGCGCAGCTCTCCGTCTCCCGGGTACTGCGTCGACGACCCGTCCGTGACGACGACGATGCGGACCGTGTCGCCGCGGTCGGTGTGAACCGCGATCGTGCCCCCCATCCCGAGCACCTCGTCGTCGGGGTGCGCAGCGAGGACGAGGATGCGGGTCATCCGAGCCTCGCTCCCACGACGAGCTCGGCAGCCCCGGCGTCGACCTCCTGCAGCACGAGGCCTCCCTCGCCGCACGCCACCACCGGCCCGTCGGCGTCCACGGCGACGATCGTGCCCGCGGGCGAAGGCTCCGCGAGCTCCACGGGGCGGGCGCGCCAGACGGTCACCTTCTCCTCCCCGAGCCACGTGAACGCTCCCGGGTACGGCCGGGTCTGCGCGCGCACCCAGTCGTAGAGGTAGGGAGCACGCGTCTCCCAGTCGATGATCCCGTCGGCGGGGACGCGCTTGGGCCACGAGCTCGCACGACGGGGATCCTGGCTGATCCGCGGCGCCTCTCGCCGGAGGAGCCGCGGCACGTGCTCGCGGACGAGCTCGACGTGCGCGACCGCGAGGCGCTCGAAGAGCGTCGTCGCCGTCTCGTCGGGGGCGATCTCGACCTCGACCTGGCCCACGATCGCGCCGGAGTCGGCCGTCGCGTCCACGATCTCGAATAGCGTGACGCCGGTTCGCGCGAGCCCGGAGAGGATCGCCCACGGGATCGGCGCGCGCCCCCGGTGCTTCGGGAGCAGCGTCGGGTGCATCCCGAAGACCCCCTCCCGCGCGAGCGCGATGAACGGATCGCGCACGAGCTGCGACCAGCCGACGACGAAGATCAGCTCGGGCTCGAGGCCGCCCACGAACGCGAGCGTCTCGGCCGCGTTCACGTCCCTCGTCTCGTAGAGCTCGGCCCCGAGCCGCCCGGCGACGTCGTCGAACGCGCACTGGCCCGAGCGGCCGGGGTCGATCGGGCCGGGCAGCGTGACGACGCCGACGACGTCCGCGCCCGCCGCGGAGGCCGCCTCGAGGCAGTCGCGGCCGATCGTGTCGAAGCTCACCCAGACGGTCCGCATCGCGGCGCGATGGTACCCGCCTTCTAGTCCAGGTCAGAGGTGAGCCCGGAGGCACGTCCACGCTGGAACCGGATCCAGCTGTGGTGCCCGAGCCAGACGAGCAGCCCCACCGCGCCGGCCGACAGCGCGACGACGACGATGATCCCCGCACCGGGGACGTCGACGAGCTTGATCCCTGCGAGCCCGAGGACGCCCGCCAGCACGAGCCGGAGGCGCTGCTCAGGGATCGAGATCGAGAGGCGCCCGCCTGCCAGGACGCCGGGATTGGCGGGGGCTCGGCCACCATGTAGTTGATGAAGAAGCTGAAGATGCCCGCCTGCGCCGCGACATAGAAGAACTGTGCGGCCACGGCAAGAGTGAAGTGGCGCTGCTTCCAGATGGAGTGCGAGACGC
>CAZODN010000040.1:0-21006 GCA_964578545.1 uncultured Gaiellales bacterium | reverse complement strand
CCAGGCGGTCGAGGAGCGGAACCACGCGATGATGATGGTGCAGTACCTGCTCGACGCGGACGAGACGGTCGTCGTCCCGGGCGTCGAGGCGCCCCAGACGGAGTTCGCGGACGTCGTCGCGCCGGTCTCGCTCGCGCTCGCGCAGGAGAAGCGCGTCACCGAGCAGATCGTCGAGCTCGTCAAGCTCGCCCGCGAGGAGGGCGAGCTCGTCGGCGAGCAGTTCCTCCACTGGTTCCTCCAGGAGCAGCGCGAGGAGGTCGCCTCCATGACGGAGCTGCTGGCGATCGTCGAGCGCGGGAGGGAGAACCTGCTGAGCGTGGAGGAGTACCTGAGCCGGTCGGCCGGCGAGGCGAGCCCGCTCGAGGCCGGGGCGCCGCCCGCGGCCGGCGGCGCGCTCTGAGGCCGACGTGCGCGAGATCCGCCTCCGAACCGAGCGGCGCAGCCACGTCCTCGACATCACGCAGGCGGTGCGCGACGCGGTGGCCGGCGAGCGCGGCTCGGCGGTGCTCGTCTACGTCCCGCACACGACCGCCGGCGTGACGATCAACGAGCACGCGGACCCGGCAGTCGCGCGCGACCTCGAGGCGGCGCTCGAGCGCATCGTCGAGGACGGGTGGCCGTGGAAGCACCACGAGCCGGGCGAGGAGAACGCGCCGACGCACGTCCGCGCGGCGCTGATGGGCCCGAGCATCGTGATCCCGATGCGAGACGACGGCTCGCTGGCCCTCGGAACCTGGCAGGGGATCTTCTTCTGCGAGTTCGACGGCCCGCGCGACCGCACCGTCCACGTCAGCGTGCTGCAGTAGCCCATGGCCGCGCCGGTCCGCACGGGAGAGGAGCTCGAGCTCCGGATCGACTCGCTCGCGTACGGCGGCAACGGCGTCGCACGGCACGAGGGCTTCGTCGTGTTCGTGCGCGGCGGGCTTCCGGGCGACCGCGTGCGCGCGCGGGTGACCAAGGTGAAGCGCGGCTTCGCGGAGGGAGTGTCGATCGACGTCCTCGAGCCGAGCTCTCATCGCGTGGAGGCGCCGTGCGCGCACTTCGGCGTCTGCGGCGGCTGCCGCTTCCAGAACCTCGCCTACGACGTCCAGCTCGCGGAGAAGGAGCGCCAGGTGCGTGACGCTCTCGTCCGGATCGGCCGCTTCGAGGATCCTCCGCTCGACCCGATCGTCCCCGCCCGGTCGCAGTACGGGTACCGCAACAAGCTCGAGTACTCGTTCAGCGAAGGGGAGAACGGGATCGAGCTCGGGTTCCACCGCGCAGGGCGCTGGGACGAGGTCGTCGGCATCGAGGAGTGCCTGCTCACGACCGACCTCGGGAACGCGATCCGGCTCGCGGTGCGGGACTGGGCGCGGGAGGAGCGGCTCGAGCCGTACGACCAGGCGGCCGGGAGCGGGTACCTCCGCCACCTCGTCGTCCGCGAGGGGCGCAACACGGAGCAGGCGCTCGTCGTCCTCGTGACCGCGCCGGGCGAGCGCTTCGAGCCCGGGTACCTGGTGGACGTGCTCCGGCGGTTCCCGGAGGTCCGGTCGATCCACTGGGCGATCAACGACACGCCCGCGGAGCAGACCAACCTCCCGACCGCCCTCCTCTGGGGCGAGGACGCGATCGAGGAGGAGATCCTGGGCCTGCGCTTCCGGGTGCGACCGTCGGCGTTCCTGCAGACGAACACGGAGATGGCGGCCGAGCTCTACGCGCTCGCGCGCGACGCGGCCGCCCTCACGGGCACGGAGCTGGTCTACGACCTCTACTGCGGGACGGGCACGATCGGGCTCGCGCTCGCGGCGGACGCGGCCTCCGTGTGGGGGCTCGAGATCTCGGAGGAGGCCGTCGCGTGCGCGATCGAGAACGCGGAGCTCAACGGGATCGAGAACGCGCGCTTCTTCGCGGGGAACGTGGGCCAGACGATCGAGGAGCTCAGGGAGGAGGCAGGTGCGCCGGACGTCGTCGTCGTCGACCCGCCGAGGGCGGGCCTCGCCGGCAAGGCGCTCCGCCGGACGGGCGCCCTGGGGGCGGCGAGGATCGTCTACGTCTCGTGCAACCCGACGACGCTCGCGTCGGACGTGCAGGTGCTCCGCGACGAGCACGGGTACGAGCTCCGGCGCTGCCGCCCCGTGGACATGTTCCCGCACACGCCGCACGTCGAGTCGGTGGCGCTGCTCACGCTCTCCGCCTGAGGGCCTCCTACGAGGCCGCCCGTGCGCGGGCGTCACGCACGCTGCGGACGAGCAGGTCCGCGTTCGCGACGAGGAACCCGAGGCAGACGGCCGGGAGCGCGGGGAGCCCGGACACCCCGTCCCACGCCCAGACGAGCACGAGCGTCGCCGCGAGGCACGCGGTCATCGCGATCCACGTCCAGCCGACCCGTAGCCCGAAGCGGCTCGCGGCCGCGAGGAAGAGCGCGAAGAAGAGGACGTCGGGTGGGCCGACGTTCACCGACTTCTCGCCCGGGCCGGGGAGCGTGACCGAGATGCGCTCGAAGAAGCCCGGCTGCTCGTCGATGACGTACTCCGTGGGGCCGGCCGCGACCGACCAGATGTCGACCCACGGCACGAGCACGGCGACCAGCGCGATCCACCACAGCTCCTCGAAGAGGGTGAGGAACGCGAAGCCGACGAGGGTGTACGCCGCGAGCTTCGCGACGTTGCCTCCCGACTCGAGCCCGACCGCGTCGAGCATGACCGCGAGGGTCACGCAGAGCGTCGCACCGGACAGGAGGGCGAGGGCCCCCGCCCGCGCGAGCGGGAGGGCGAGCCAGATGGCGACCGCGGACGCCGGGAGCACGACGATGCCGAGGAACGCGACGTCGAGGCCGTCGGGGAGCGCGGAGAGACGAGGCGCCACGGCGGCCCACGCGGCGAGGAGGGCGAGCAGGAGCGCGAGGGCGACCGCGCGCCGTCGGCTCATCAAGGACGTGGGGCCCGAAGGGAGCACTCAGTACGGCGGCTGCTCCGCCCACCACGGGCCGAGCGCCTTGAACGCGTTCCAGAACGCCGTCTTCGCGTGCTGCTCGTCGAGCGACTCGTCGACGTCGGGCGTGACGAGCACCTCGATCGTCGGCGTGAAGCGACGCACGACGCCGAGCTCGGCTCCGTCGATCGGGTCGGCGAGCGGGAACCGGAGCTCGTCGAGGAACGCGACCGTCCGCTCGCCCATCGCGACGACGAGCTTCGGCTGGACGATGTGGAGCTCGCGCGTGAGCCACGCGCGCGCGTCCTCGACGCTCTCGGTGCCGAACTTGAAGCAGTTCGTCCCGTAGACGGCGAGCGGGTCGACGTGGAGCCGCTGGAGCGACTTCAGGATCGCCTGCCCGGACCGTCCGAAGAACGCCACGCCTTCCTGGATCTCGGCGGGCTGCGGCGCGTGCTTCAGTAGGAAGACGTCCGCGAGCGGATGGCCCGACCCGAGAACGGGGACGCGGAGCTCGTCCCCGGCGCGCGCGAGCTCGTCGCCGAGCTCGTTGATCTCGGAGATGGCCTTCTTCAGGTAGCGCTCGTAGATCTCGTCGGTCGGCACGGGAAGCGGCACGGAGTCCTGAGCACCTTCTCCCTCAGCGAACCTTTTCCTTGACCTGGGCCACCCACTTGAGCGACTGGAGGTACGCGAGCGACTTGGGGCGGCGCAGGATCTCCGCGGTCCGGAGCGAGAGGAGGAACTCCTCCGGCCCGTCGAAGCGCCGCATGCGCACCGCGCCCGTGCCGACGCCCTGGAGGACGTGGGCGTCGGAGCCGGCACCCTGCAGGAGCCGGTACTTCCGGGCGAAGCGGAGCGCCTCGTCGTTGAACGAGTCACGGAGGAGCCGGGCGTTGAAGACCTCGAGGACGTCGATCTCGTGGACGTGCCGGTGGAGGGTCGCGGGGTCGGGGATCGCATGGAGCCGGTCGAACGGGTGGGGGAGGTAGACGACGCCCCCCTGTTCCCGGATGGCGGCGACCGTCTCGGCGAACGACATCCCGCGCGGTATCTCTTCCCGCAGGAAGAGACCGATGACCTCGCCCTGCCCGTCCGTCTTGACCTCCTCGCCGGGAACGACGAGGAGGTCGCGCCCGCGCGCGCGCTCGACCGCCTCCCGCGCCCCGCCGAAGACGTTGTGATCCGTGACCGCGATGGCGTCGAGCCCGATCGACTCCGCGTGGTCGAGGAGGTCGGGCACGCTCGTCGAGCAGTCGTGCGACCACTCGGTGTGCATGTGGAGGTCGACCACGATCCAGTCACGACGCGCGAGCGGGTCGTCGGCCGCCGGGCGGCGCGCGCGTCGCTTGCGGACGAGCTGCGTGTACACGTCCTCGAGCTCGGACGCGAGCCGGTCGAAGCTCGCGGCCTCCGCGGAGGCTCGCCCGCGTGCGCCGCGCTCCTCTCGCTCGGCGTCGTCCCCGAGGAGCGCCGAGAGCTCCGCCTCGACGTCGACGGGGCTCCGGTCGGCGGTCGCCACGACCGCGGCGCCCGCGCTCGCGGCCTCCAGCGACAGGCGCTCGTCTCCTTCGGGCGCGGCGACGAAGATCGCCGCCTCGCGGAGGATCTCGGCGCGGAGCTCCGGCGTGCGGGCCTGTCGCACGCTCGCCCGCGGGCGGAGCGTGCGCGGGATCGACGGGCGGAAGCCGAGCGGCTTCGCGTGGACGAGGACGAGCTCCCAGCCTTGCTCGCCGCGCAGCACCCGAGTGACGGCTCGCGTCACGCCGCGGCCTCCGGGCTCGAGCTCCACGGCGACGAGCGGTCGCTTCGCGCCCGGAGAGAACAGCTCCGTGTCCACGCCGAGCGGCACGACCGAGTAGTCGCCCTCGAGCCGCTCGGCCGCCGCGTCGACGATGGCAGGGGACGTCGCGAGGAGCGCGTCGACGCGCGCGCGGAACCGGTCGCGGCGGGCGCGGCCCGGCGGGTAGCCGAGACGGTGCGTCGAGAGGAACGTCGCGACCGTCAGCGCGTCGGTCGTGGTCAGCGCGAGGTAGGAGAGGCTCGGCACGCCGGGCTCGAAGCCGTGGACGATGTCGAAGTCACCGTGCGCGAGCGCGAGGCGCAGGTTCGCCCGTGTCCCCACGGGCACGCCCAGGCTCGTCCTCCGCGACACGGGAACGGACGGGCCGAGCGCGATCACGTCCGCCTGCACGCCGCGCTCGAGCGCTCGCCGCCCTGCCTGGAGGTCGCGCGCGCGCGTCGACGGGGCGAGGACGGTGACGTCGTGCCCCCGCTTCCGTAGTGCGGTCGCGGCCCCCTCGACGTGCGCGTTCACCGTGTGCGGCTGCGACCACGCGAAGGGCGTCACGAAGCAGATCCGAAGGCCCACGGTCGCGCGAGTGTAGATGCCCACCGGCCCGCTAGAGTCGGCTCGTGGCGGACGTCGAGATCAAGGTGCGGGCGAACGGGCCGTACAAGGTCACCGGGCCGGTGCGGATCGTCGATGCGGAGGGGAGGGAGCTCGTCCTGCCGGCGGGATCGGCGATCGTCCTCTGCCGCTGCGGGCACTCGCAGACGAAGCCCTTCTGCGACACGTCACATCGGCGCGTCGGCTTCGTGACCGACGACTCCGCGCCCCGCGTGGACGGCTAGGAGCGGCGGCGAAGCAGAAGGCGCTCCCCGCGCGCCAGACGCGCGTCGAGCGCGTCGGCGGAGCGCGTGGCGACGAGCTCGATCCCGTCGAGCTCCGCGAGGACGCGCCCGCCGCGGGGCTCGTCCGCGCTCGAGAGGCGCTCGAGCACCGGGACCAGCAGGTAGCAGAGGCCCGTCAGGACCCAGAGCACGGCGAGCGTCTTGCCGACCGCGTCCCCGGGGCTCTCCATCCAGATCGCGGCGATCGAGACACCGGCGGCGATCGCGGCGAGCGCTCCCGCCACGCGCGCGAGAGCGACGATCCGGTTGGAGCGAGCCAGGACGCGGGCGGTGACCGCGACGAGCATCGCCACGAGGGCCAGCGCTCCGGTCCAGCCGTACCTCCACGAGTCGTCGCCGCCTCCGTCGAAGACGACGCCCCAGATGGCATAGACGAGCAGGCCGAACGCGGGAGGAACGAGCGCGACGGCCGTCCAGCCGAGCGCCCGGCTGCCGCGCTCCGCGAGCGCGAGTCCGCCGACGAGGGTCGAGCCCGCGAGCAGGGCGGCCGCCAGGGTTCCGAGGATGCGCCCGTCCGTGTCGGAGAAGTCGCCACGGATGATCGCGGCCAGGGCGACGAGCGCGGCAGCGACGAGGATCGCCGCCGCGCCGATCCAGAGGATCCGGCTCAGCCGGCTCGAGCCCGCTCCGGCGCCGGCAAGGCCGGCGCCTCCGCTCTCGGCTCGCCTCCGTCGAGCTCACGGCGAGAGGTCACGCCTTCGCCGCCGCCTTCTTCGCGACCGCGTTCTTCACGATGAAGCGCTCGATCTGCTCGCGCGCCTCGTCGTCGCGGATCTGCTTCGGCGGCGACTTCATGAGGTACGCGCTCGGCGCCTCGAGAGCGCCGGCGATCCCGTTGTTGAGCGCGAGCTTCGCGAGCCGGACGGCGTCGATCACGATGCCGGCCGAGTTCGGCGAGTCCCAGACCTCGAGCTTGAGCTCGACGTTGAGCGGGACGTCGCCGAAGGCGGACCCCTCCATCCGGATGTACGCCCACTTGCGGTCGGTGAGCCACGGGACGTAGTCCGAGGGGCCGACGTGGACGTTCTTCTCGCCGATGTCGTAGTCGAGCATCGAGGTGACCGCGTTCGTCTTCGAGATCTTCTTCGACTCGAGGCGCTCGCGCTCGAGCATGTTCAGGAAGTCGGAGTTCCCGCCGACGTTGAGCTGCATCGTCTTGTCGAGGTGGACGCCGCGGTCGCCGAACAGCGTCGTCAGGACGCGGTGCGTGATCGTCGCGCCGACCTGGGACTTGATGTCGTCGCCGATGATCGGGACGCCAGCCTGCTCGAAGCGCTTCTGCCAGTACGACTCGCGGGCGATGAACACCGGCATGCAGTTCACCATCGCGCAGCCTGCCGCGAGAACCTGCTCCGCGTACCACTTCGCCGCCTCCTCGGAGCCGACGGGCAGGTAGCTCACGACGACGTCGGTGCCGGTCTCCTTGAGGATCCCGACGACGTCGTCCGTCTCGCCGGGCGCCTTCTCGACGACCTGGGAGAGGTACTTGCCGATGCCGTCGTGCGTCATCCCGCGCGAGACCTTCACGCCGGTCTTGGGGACGTCGGCGAACTTGATCGTGTCGTTCGGGTGCGCCCAGATGGCGTCGGCGAGGTCGACGCCGACCTTGCCCTTGACGACGTCGAACGCGGCGACGAACTCGATGTCCGAGATGTGGTAGCCGCCGAGGTCGACGTGCATCAGGCCGGGGACGGAGTCCTCCGGCTTCGCGTCCTTGTAGTACTCGACGCCCTGGAGGAGGGAGTTGGCGCAGTTGCCGACGCCGACGATCGCGACGCGCACCTTCTCCTTCGCCCGCTTGCCGTTCTTCGAGCCGTTGGTCGTGGCCATGAGTTCCTTTCCCTTGCGATTGCTCCGAGCCGGGACGCCGAGACCGTCGGCGAGCACGGCGAGGATGACGTCGTTCGCGTTGGAGTCGCGCCGCGACGCCTCCGCCTGGATCTCGTCCTTCAGCTCCGGTGGAACGCGGAGGAGGAGGACGGGGCTGCCTCCTGCTAGCACTTTGCGACGTCGCCCGGTTCCCGTGTAGGGAACCCCGAGCTCGTCCGCGAGGATCCCCACCGCGACGTCATTGACATTCGACCCGCGACGCGCCGCCTCGCGAACGAGTGCACCCTTCAGTGGGGCGGGCATCCTGACGAGGATCGAGACTCTCTTCTGCAAAGTGCTAGCAGACATACTGCTAGCAGACTACCGCACAGCGAGGCACGCGACGTTCAGATCGTGAGAACGGCTCGGGCGAGCGTGCAGGAGGTCAGGCTTCGGCGAGCTCGCGGAGCTGGCGGCGGACGAAGAGCATCCGCTGGGCGACCGTGATCCACGCCATCGCCGCCAGGATGTAGATCGGCCACTGGAGCAGCCCCCAGGGAGCGAGGCCGAGGCCGACCGAGATGAGGACGACGCGCTCGACGCGCGAGCCGAACCCGACGTCCGCGCGCAGGCCCAGGGACTCCGCCTTCGCCCGCGTGTACGAGACGAGGAAGGAGCCGATGACCGCGGCGAACGTCGCGACGAGCGCGACCTCGTTCCCGTCGCGCATGAAGACGAGGCCGATCGCGGCGAGCATCGCCGCCTCCCCGAGCCGGTCGAAGGTCGAGTCGAGGAAGGCGCCGAAGACCGTCCCCTTGCTCGCAGCGCGAGCCAGCGCGCCGTCGAGGATGTCCGCCACCGACCCGATCACGAACAGGGCGCCGCCGAGCCAGAAGAAGAGCTTCTCGTTGCGCTCCTCGAAGCCCACGAGGACGGCTCCCGCGAGGCAGAGCGAGACCCCGGCGAGCGTGAGCATGTCCGGCGTCAGCTTCGTCTTCGCGACACCGCGCATCGAGCGCGCGAGGATCTCGCGCGCGGCCTGCGTGTACTCCTGCTTGAAGCGGTCGAGCTGGTTGACGCGCGCGTCCGGTTGCTTGTCGCTCATGCGCGCCGGAGGCGCAGCGCTCGGGCCTCGCGGAGCGCGTACCCGGTCAGCAGCGCCAGCGCGAAGCCGGCGATCACGTCGAGCCAGTAGTGGTTCCCGGTCGAGATCACGGCGAACGCCACCCACGCGGGCCAGGCGAGCCAGAGCGCCTTCGCGAGCCGCGAGCGCACGACGCCCGCCATGACGACCCCGACGATGAGCGCGTCCATTGCGTGGAGGCTCGGCATCGCCGCGTACGGGTTGGAGGCGAAAGAGATGAGGCCGCTGTCGTGGTTGATCGACGAGTACTGCGCGAGCGTGTCCACGAAGCCCCACTCGGGGAACATCCGGGGCGGGGCGGTCGGGACGAGGATGTACCCGACGAGGCCGACGAGGTTCGCGGCGATGAGCCAGTTGCGGAAGCCCGCGAAGCGCTCGTGGTGCCGGAAGTAGACCCACAGCAGCGTCGCGCCGACGACGGCGAACTGGGAGAGCCAGTACGTGTACGAGGTGAGTGTGACCATGACCGACGAGCCGTCGACCACGCGCTGCACCGCCGGCTCGAACAGCGCTCCGAGCTGGCGCTCCGTGCGGACGACCCACTCGCCGTTCTGGAAGGCGTCCGCGACGTTGCGATCGGCCGCGCCGCGGGCGACCTGGTAGGCGACGTAGAAGCCCATCCAGATCACGAACTGGAAGGCGAGATGAGCCCAGCCGCGTGGCAGGCGTCGGGATGACGTCTCAGCGACGGTGCTCGTCACGACTGGGCGATTCTACCGCCCGACTCAGCCGAGGTCTCCGGGGCCGACCGGCGTCCCGGCGCCGGGCGCGTACGAGACGAGCGCCTTCATGTAGTTGCCGCGCTCGAACGCCGCGGGATCGGGGCACGCAACCTGGCTCATGCTCCCCTTCAGCTGCTCGACCGACGCGTACTCGCGCTCGAGCATCCACTCGCGGATGCCGTCGACCATCTCGGAGACGACGGACGGGCCGCGCGCGAGCGCCGCCGAGGCCACCATCGCGACGTCCGCGCCGGCGAGGAGGAGCTTGAGCGCGCCCTGCCAGTCGTGCACGCCGCTCGTCCCGGCGAGGCTGACGTCGACGCGGCCGTGGAGGATCGCGATCCAGCGGAGCGGGAGCCGGAGCTCGGCGGGTGTCGAGAGCGAGAGCCACGGCGTGATCTCGAGCGTGTCGAGGTCGATGTCCGGCTGCAGGAAGCGGTTGAAGAGGACGAGGCCGTCCGCCCCGGCCTCCTTCAGCTGCGCTGCCATGTTCGCAAAGGCCGAGTAGAAGGGCCCGACCTTCACGGCGAGCGGGATCGAGACGGCCGAGCGCACCTCCCGGACGAGGCTCGCCGTGCGCTCCTCGACGGCGGCCGCGGAGAGCTCCACCGCCGTCTCCACCGAGTAGACGTTGAGCTCGAGCGCGTCCGCCCCGGCCTCCTCGCAGAGCCTCGCGTAGCGCAGCCATCCTCCCGGGGAGACGCCGTTCAGGCTCGCGATCACGGGCACCTCGAGGGCCTCCTTCGCCGCGGCCAGGTGCTCGAGGTAGTGGTCGGGGCCGGTGGCGTAGTCCTCGAGCTCCGGGAACCACGTGAGGGCCTCTCCGAAGCTGTGCGTCGCATGCTCGAGCAGCTCGTGGACGTCGAGCTGCTCGTGCTCGACCTGCTCCTCGAAGATCGAGGGGAGGACGGCCGCGCCGATCCCCGCCCGCTCGAGCTCGAGCAGCGACTCGACCTTCCCCGTGAGCGGGGAGGCGGACGCGACGATCGGGCTCCGCAGCCGAAGGCCGAGGTACGTCGTCGTGAGATCGGGGTTCACGGGGCCTCCTCTCCTCCTGGTTCTGCGTCTCCCTCCTCCGCCTCGGGCTCGGCCGGCTCGTGCTCGATCTCGGCCATCTGCTCGTACACGTGCCAGCGCTCGTCGACGTCGTGCTGCGCGAGCTCGGCGAGCTCGGCGGCGTCCGCCGGCCTGGCGCGCGCGAGCATCGCGAAGCGCGCCTCGCGGGACATGAACTCCGAGACGGGCAGCTTCGGCGGCCGGGAGTCGAGCCTGAACGGGTGCTCGCCGCGGCCTGCGTGGCGCGGGTCGTAGCGGTAGAGCGGCCAGTACCCGGTGTCCACCGCGAGCTTCTGCTGCTCCATGCCCTTCTTCATCTCGATGCCGTGCGCGATGCAGTGGCTGTACGCGATCACGAGCGACGGGCCCGGGTAGGCGTCGGCCTCGGCGAGGGCCTTCACGGTCTGCGGGTTGTCCGCTCCCATGGCGATCTGGGCGACGTAGACGTCGCCGTACGCGGACGCGATCATCCCGAGATCCTTCTTGCGCGTGCGCTTCCCGGCGGCGGCGAACTTCGCGACCGCCGCGCGCGGCGTCGACTTCGACGCCTGGCCGCCGGTGTTCGAGTAGACCTCGGTGTCGAGGACGAGCAGGTTCACGTCCCGGCCCGACGCCAGCACGTGGTCGAGCCCGCCGAAGCCGATGTCGTACGCCCACCCGTCGCCGCCGACGATCCACACCGTCTTGCGGACGAGCGCTCCGGCGAGCGCGAGCAGCCGTGCGGCCTCCGGCGTCCCGAGGGCGCGGCAGCGCTCCTCGAGCTCCGCCACGCGCAGGCGCTGGGCGGCGATCCCCTCCTCGGTGGACTGGTCCGCCTCGAGGATCGCGCCGGCGAGGTCGGGCGCGACCTCGGCGACGAGCGCCTGCGCCGCGGCTCGCTGCTGGTCGAGAGCGAGCCGCATCCCGAGCCCGAACTCGGCGTTGTCCTCGAAGAGGGAGTTCGACCAGGCCGGGCCTCGCCCTTCGGGGTTCTTCGCCCACGGCGTCGTCGGGAGGTTGCCGCCGTAGATCGAGGAGCAGCCGGTCGCGTTCGCGACGAGCAGCCGGTCGCCGAAGAGCTGCGTCAGGAGCTTGAGGTACGGCGTCTCGCCGCAGCCCTCGCACGCGCCCGAGTACTCGAAGAGGGGCTGCAGCATCTGCGACCCCTTCACCGTGCCGGGCGCGACGAGGGTGCGGTCGATCTCGGGGATGGAGAGGAAGAACTCGTAGCGCTCGCGCTCCACCTCGAGGTGGTCGTCCTTGGGCTCGAGGTTGATCGACTTGTGCCGGACCTCCTCCTTCGAGTGGGCCGGGCACGTCTCCACGCAGATGCCGCAGCCGGTGCAGTCGTCGGGCGCGACCTGGATGGTCATGAGCATCCCGGGGAGGTCGCGGGCCTTCCACTGCTTCGAGAGGAAGCCCTCCGGGGCGCCCTCGAGCGCGCTCGGCTCGAACACCTTCATGCGGATGGCGGCGTGTGGGCACACGAGCGCGCACTTCGCGCAGTCGATGCAGATGGAGGGATCCCAGATCGGGATCTCGTGCGCGATGGAGCGCTTCTCGTACTGGGCGGTCGCCGTCGGGAAGGTCCCGTCGGCCGGGAGCGCGCTCACGGGGAGCGTGTCTCCGACCCCTGCGATCATCGCCCCGGTCACGTTCCGGACGAACGCCGGCGCGTCGGCGGGCACCGGCGCGTGGCGGTGCGTGGTCGCCGTGACCTCCGCGGGCACCTCGACCTCCGCGAGCCCCTCGAGCGCCCGGTCCACGGCCGCGAAGTTCCGCTCGAGGACGACGTCGCCACGCTTCGCGTAGGTCTTCCGGATCGCCTCCTTGATCGCGGCGATCGCCTCGTCGAGCGGGAGCACGTCCGCGAGCGCGAAGAAGCACGTCTGCAGGACCGTGTTGACGCGCTTCCCGAGCCCGGCGTCGCGGGCGACGCTCGACGCGTCGACGACGAAGAAGCGAAGCCGCTTCTCGGCGATCTGCTCCTGCACTTCTCGCGGCAGGTGCTCCCACACCTCGTCGGCCGGGTACGGGGAGTTGAGGAGGAAGGTCGCGCCGTCCGCGGCCCGGTCGAGCACGTCGACCCGCTCGAGGAAGCCGAAGTTGTGGCAGGCGACGAAGTCGGCCTTCTGGACGAGGTACGTGGAGCCGATCGGCCGGGGCCCGAAGCGCAGGTGCGACACGGTCATCGAGCCGGCCTTCTTGGAGTCGAGGACGAAGTAGCCCTGGCCGTAGAGGCCGGCGTCGTCGGCGATGATCTTGATCGAGTTGCGGTTCGCGCCGACCGTGCCGTCCGCCCCGAGCCCGTAGAACACGGCCGTCCGGACGTCCTCGGGCTCGGTGAGGAACTCCGGGTCGACGTCGAGGGAGAGGCCGGTGACGTCGTCGGTGATCCCGACCGTGAACCGCCGCCTGGGCGCGTCCGCCTCCAGCTCGGCGAGCGCGGCCGCGGCCATCGCGGGCGTGAACTCCTTCGACGAGAGCCCGTAGCGCCCTCCGATCACGCGGGGCATCTCCCCGCCGCGCTCGGCGAGCGCGGTCACGACGTCCTGGAAGAGGGGCTCGGCCTGGGCCGCTGCGTCCTTCGTCCGGTCGAGCACCGCCACGCCCGTCACCGAGGCCGGAAGGGCGGAGACGAACGCGGCCGCGTCGAACGGCCGGAAGAGGCGCACGGTGAGCACGCCGACCCGCCCGCCGTCAGAACGGAGCCTCTCGACCGCCTCGTGGGCGGCGCCTGCGCCCGACCCCATGAGCACGAGGACGCGTTCCGCCTCGGGATCGCCCGCGTAGTCGAAGAGGCGGTAGCGGCGCCCGGTCGCCTCGCCGAGCTTCGCCATCTCCTCCTGCACGATCGCGGGCACCGCGGCGTAGTAGGGGTTGACGGCCTCGCGTGCTTGGAAGAAGACGTCCGGGTTCTGCGCCGTGCCGCGGAGCACCGGGTCGTCGGGGTCGAGCGCCCGCGCGCGGTGGGCGGCGACCAGCTCCTCGTCGAGCATGGCGCGGACGTCGTCCTCGGAGAGCCGGTCGATGGTGGTGAGCTCGTGGGAGGTCCGGAAGCCGTCGAAGAAGTGGAGGAACGGCACGCGCGACCGGAGGGTCGCGGCGTGCGCGACGAGCGCGAGGTCCTGCGCCTCCTGCACGGACGAGGAGCAGAGGAGCGCGAAGCCGGTCGAACGGGCGGCCATGACGTCGGAGTGGTCGCCGAAGATGGAGAGGGCGTGCGTCGCGATCGCGCGCGCGGCGACGTGGATGACCGCCGGCGTCAACTCGCCGGCGATCTTGTACATGTTGGGCAGCATGAGGAGGAGCCCCTGCGAGGACGTGAACGTCGTCGCGAGCGCACCGGCCTGGAGCGCGCCGTGCACCGCGCCTGCCGCGCCGCCCTCGCTCTGCATCTCGATCACCTGCGGCACGGCACCCCACGCGTTCGGCACGCGCTGCGACGACCAGGCGTCCGCGAGCTCGCCCATCGGCGTCGCCGGCGTGATGGGGTAGATCGCGATCACCTCGCTGGAGCGGTACGCGACCCAGGCGGCTGCCTCGTTGCCGTCGATGGTTACGCGCGCGCCCACGTGCCAAGGGTCGCGGTCTCGGCGGACGGCCCGAATCGGGGCGCTCCCGGAAACCCCTTCGGACTTCCCGCAGCAGGCGTGCGAGAATCGCGTGCTCATGAGACGCAAGGTGAAGGTCGCGTGCGTCCAGGCAGAGCCCGTTGTCTTCGACCGGGACGCGACCATCGATCGGCTCGCCGCCCGTACGGCCGAGGCCGCCGCGCAGGGCGCCGAGCTCGTCGTCTTCCCCGAGACGTTCGTCCCCGTCTATCCGTCCTCCGTCTGGGCGAGAGCGCTCGCCGGCTGGGGCGATCCGCGGGCCAAGGCCGCCTTCGCCCAGCTCGCCGACTCCGGCGTGGAGGTGCCCGGGCCGGCGGCGGATCGCATCGGCCAGGTCGCCAGGGAGCACGGCGCCTGGGTGGTCGTCGGCGTGAACGAGCTCGACCCCGCGCGCAACGGGACGGTCTACAACACGCTCCTCTACTTCGGCCCGGACGGCGCTCTGGCCTCGAGGCACCGCAAGCTCGTCCCCACGAACCACGAGCGCCTGGTCTGGGGGCAGGGGGACGGCGGGGGGCTGCGCGCGATCGAGACGCCGCTCGGCCGGCTCGGCGGGCTCATCTGCTGGGAGAACTACATGCCGCTCGCGCGGTTCTCGCTCTACGAGTCCGGGGTCGAGATCTACGTCGCGGCGACCGCGGACGACTCCGACGAGTGGCAGGCGACCCTCGTCCACCTCGCGCGCGAGTCGCGCGCGTTCGTGGTCGCGCCGTGCCACTTCCAGCGTGCGTCCGCGTACCCGCCCGACTTCCCCCTGGCCGAGCTGCTCGTGGGCCACGACCTCGTCGGCCGGGGCGGGAGCGCGATCCTCGCGCCGGACGGCTCGTACCTCGCCGGGCCGCTCTACGGCGAGGAGGGGATCCTCTACGCCGAGCTCGACCCCTCGCGGCTCCGGGAGGAGCGGCAGCGCTTCGACCCGGCCGGCCACTACCACCGCCCGGACGTGCTCAGGCTCACGGTCACGCCCAATCAGCCCGGCTGATCGACTCGAAGCGGGATTCGACTCGACCGGATGCCGTGCGCCCAGGCAGCCTTCGCGGATGGCCGGACGCCGCGGCACACGGGTGTGGCTCGGGCTCGCGACGATCTACCTCGTCTGGGGCTCGACGTTCATCGCGCTCGCGATCGCGGTGCGTGACCTGCCCCCATTCCTGTCGATGGCGCTCAGACACCTCGCGGCCGGCGCGATCCTCCTCGCCATCGCGCTTCCGCGGGGCGATCGCGAGGCCGACCCTGTGCGCCGGCGCCAGGTCGTGGCCGCCTTCGTGTTCGGGGGCCTGCTCTTCGTCGCGGGCCACGGCGTGCTCGCATGGGCGCAGCAGACCGTTCCCGCGGGCGTCGCCGCGCTGCTCGTCGGGTCGATCCCGATCTGGATGGCGGTCCTCGACCGGGTCGCGCTGGGTCGTCGCCTCTCGACGACGGGGTACCTGGGGATCGCGCTCGGGTTCGCCGGGCTCGCGTTCCTCTTCGACCCCTTCGGCGACGCGTCGGTCGACCGCTGGGCTGCGCTGGCGATCGTCGTCAGCGCCATGTGCTGGGCGGGTGGATCCCTGTACTCGCGAGGGGCGCCGCTTCCGAGGCGGCCGCTCGTCTCCGCCGGCCTGGCGTCGCTCTGCGGCGGGATCCTGCTGACGGGAGTGTCGGGCCTCGGGGGTGAGCTCGGGCAGGCCGTCTGGACGATCGAGGCGACGCTCGCGGTCGCCTATCTCGTCGTGATGGGGAGCCTCGTCGGGTTCACGACGTACGTGTGGCTGCTCCGTGCAGCCCCGACGTCGCTCGTCTCCACGTACGCGTACGTCAACCCCGTCGTCGCCGTCGTCCTCGGCTGGGCCCTCCTCGACGAGACGGTCACGGCGCAGATGGTCGTGGCGGGCGGTGCGGTGCTCGTCTCGGTCGCGATGATCCTGCGGGCGAGCGCGGCGACGGTGACGCCCGGCCGCGGCCTCCTGCGCCGGCGGGCCGCGCCGGCCGTGGCTGCAGCGGAGCCGACGGCCTAGCCGCCGATGTACGACATCTCGACCTTGCGCAGGCCGGACGTCTTCTCGGTCCTGATCTCCGAGTAGCGGTCGGTGCGGCGCGCCCACACGGAGCGGACCGCCTCGTCGAGCTCCGCATCCGACGCGCCGGAGCGGACGACGGCCCTTAGGTCGTGGCCCCGGACGGCGAAGAGGCAGGTGTAGAGCTTCCCGTCCGCGGAGAGCCGCGCACGGGTGCAGTCCCCGCAGAAAGGCTGCGTCACCGACGCGATGACGCCGATCTCCCCGGCGCCGTCGGCGTAGCGGTAGCGGCGAGCGACCTCGCCTCGGTACGCGGGCTCGACGGGCTCGAGGGGGAACTCGGCTCCGATCCCGGCGACGATCTCCGTCGCCGGGACGACGTCGTCGAGGCGCCAGCCGTTCGTCGCCCCGACGTCCATGTACTCGATGAAGCGGACCGCGTGCCCGGTGCCGCGGAAGTGCCTCGCGACGTCGACGACCGACGCCTCGTTGAGCCCGCGCTTCACCACGACGTTGACCTTCACGGGGAGACCGGCGGCGGCAGCGGCGTCGATCCCCTCGAGGACCCGCGACACCGGAAAGTCGACGTCGTTCATGGCGCGGAAGACGTCGTCGTCGAGCGAGTCGAGGCTGACGGTGACCCGCGAGAGCCCTGCCTCGGCGAGGGCCGGAGCCTTCGCTGCCAGGAGAGCAGCGTTCGTGGTCAGGGTCACGTCGAGGTCGCCGAGCGCGGCGAGACGCGCGACCAGCTGCTCGACGTCTCGCCGGAGCAGCGGCTCGCCGCCCGTCAGCCGGAGCTTCCGGACGCCGAGGCCGACGAAGACGCGCGCGACCCGCTCGATCTCCTCGAAGGTGAGGAGCTCGCGGCGGGGCAGGAACCGGTAGTCGCGGCCGAACACCTCGCGCGGCATGCAGTAGACGCAGCGGAAGTTGCAGCGGTCCGTGACCGAGATCCGGAGGTCGCGCAGCGGACGGCCGAGTGTGTCGGTGACCCCCACGCCGGAAGAGGGTAGAGAATCCGCGCGGTGAGCCGGCCCGGTCCTCTCCTCGCGCTCGTCGCGGTCACCGCCGTCTGGGGCCTGACGTTCGTGCAGGTGAAGGACGCCCTCGAGCTCTACCCACTGTTCGCGTTTCTCGCCGTGCGGTTCGCGATCTCGACGCTCGCCCTCGCGCCGTTCGCCTGGGGCTCGCTGCGCGGCCTCCCGGCGCACGGGTACGCGGGAGGCCTCGTCGTCGGCCTCCTGCTCGCCGCCGCCTTCGGGCTCCAGACGGCGGGGCTCGAGCTGACGACCGTGGCGAGCACGGGGTTCGTCACGGGCCTGTACGTCGTCTTCACCCCCTTCATCGCGCTCGCGCTCTTCGGGACGCCGGTTCCGCGCGCGCTCTGGCTCGGGGTCGCGCTGGCCGTCGCCGGGCTGCTCCTCCTCAGCGGAGTGCCCGGGGGGTCGACGCTCGGGAACGCGCTCGTGCTCGCGAGCGCGCTCGCGGCGGCGCTGCAGATCGTGGCGATGGAACGGCTCGCGCCGCTGTACGACGCGCGCGTCCTCACGTTCCTGATGATGGCCGTGGCCTTCGTCGTCTGCGCGGCCCTCGCGCTCGCCGCGGGCGACTTCGAGGTGCCACGCGGGTGGACGGTGTGGAGCGCGCTCCTCGTCACCGGGCTCTTCTCGGGCGCGCTCGGCTACCTCGTCGCCACCTGGGTGCAGGCGCGGACGACCGCTGCCAGGGCGGCGCTCGTCTTCACGCTCGAGGCGCCGTTCGCGGCGCTCTTCGGCGTCCTCCTGGCGGACGAGGTGCTCGGGTGGGCGGGGTGGCTCGGATGCGTGGTCATGATGGCGGGAATCCTCGTGGCCGAGCCCGCGGCGGCGGGAGCGCTCCGCACGCTCGTCGGACGGCGCAGGGCCGCGTGACGCCGATCGCGCTCGCCGCGACGTCGGCCTTCCTCTTCGGCGCGATGACCGTCTTCGTGCGGATCGCGCTGCGGACGGGGACGCCTCCGGCGGCGGGGACGCTCTTCACGATCCTGCCCGCGCTCGGGCTGACCGCCCTCGCGGCCGGGGCGCGCGGGGAGTGGAGCCTCGCGGGCGCGTGGGCGTTCCTGCTCGCCGGTCTGCTCGCTCCCGGCGTCTCGCGGGTCCTCTTCACGTTCGCCGTGCGTGACGCGGGGGCATCGCGTGCGTCGGTGACGGTCGGGACGGCGCCCCTCTTCGCGGTGGCGATCGCGCTCGTCTTCCTCGACGAGCCGCTCGTCGCCGGGCTCGTGCTCGGCGCCGGGCTCATCGTCGCCGGCGGGATCCTGCTCGCGAGCGACCGCGCCCGGCCCGAGCACTTCCGGCGGATCGGGCTCGTCTACGCGCTCTTCGCGACGCTCGCGTTCGCGACACGGGACTCGCTCATCCGCTGGCTCGGCACCGAGGCGACGGACGTGGAGCCGGGCGCCGCCGCGTTCGCGACCATGCTCACCGGGACGCTCGTGGCGGTGGGCTTCGTGCTGTGGAGCCGCCCGCCGCTCTCGCGCCGAGGCCTCGTCGCCTTCGTCCCCGCGGGGCTCTGCTACGGGCTCTCGTACGTCCTGCTCTTCGAGGCGTTCTACCGGGGGCGCGTCTCGGTCGTCTCGCCGATCGTCGCGACCGAGTCGCTGTGGGGCGTGCTGCTCTCGTGGCTCGTGCTCCGGAGGACGGAGAACGTGGACGCGCGCCTCGTCGCCGGCGCGGCGCTCGTGGTTGCCGGCGGCGTGCTGATCGGGGTCTTCCGCTAACCGAGTTGCCGCTCGATCCGCTCGAGGCGCTCCTCGATCCGGGCGAGCGACTCGCGGAGCTCCTCGTGTCGCTCGAGCTCGCCGCCAGCGCGCTTCTGCTGGTACGTGATGAACGCCGAGGTCACGAGGGCGGTGATGAGGGACACCGAGGCCACGCCGAACACCATGACGAAGATGCCGATCACGCGGCCCCCCGACGACAGCGGGACCACGTCTCCGTACCCGACGGTCGTCACCGTCTGGGCCGACCACCAGAGCGCGTCACCGAGGCTGTCGAAGCCCTCCGGTGAGAGGAAGTTCGCGGCGACGCCGGCGACGCCGGCGATCGCGAGCGTCGTCAGGGCGAGGAACGGGATGATCCTCCCGTTCTCGACCGCGCGGTCGATGCGCTTCAACGTGCGCTCGGAGAGGATCACCATTTGGAGAGCACGTTCTCCGCGCGCGAGGCGGATTCCTCTGTCCATGATCTGATACGATAAGACTAAAGTTTTCACCGTCTTGCGACTCACACCAAGGAGAGCGAACCATGGCAAAGACCATCGGCATCGACCTGGGGACGACGAACTCGTGCATGGCCGTCCTCGAGGGGTCGGAGCCCACCGTCATCCCGAACGCGGAGGGCGGGCGCACGACGCCGTCCGTCGTCGCCTTCGGGCGGGACGGCCAGCGGCTCGTCGGCGCGCCCGCGCGGCGCCAGCAGGTCACGAACCCGAAGAACACGATCTTCTCCATCAAGCGCTTCATGGGGCGCAAGTTCGGCGAGGTCTCGGAGGAGATGAAGATCGTCCCCTACGAGGTCGTGGAGGGCCCGAACGGGGACGTCCGCGTCAAGGTCGAGGGGAAGGAGCTCGCCCCGCCCGAGATCTCGGCGATGATCCTCCAGAAGCTCAAGGCGGACGCCGAGGCGTACCTGGGCGAGCCGGTCACCGACGCGGTGATCACCGTCCCCGCGTACTTCAACAACGCGCAGCGCGAGGCGACGAAGGACGCCGGCAAGATCGCCGGCCTCAACGTGCTGCGCATCATCAACGAGCCCACCGCCGCCGCGCTCGCGTACGGGCTCGACAAGGAAGGCGCCGAGCAGACCATCCTCGTGTTCGACCTCGGCGGCGGGACGTTCGACGTGTCCGTCCTCGAGCTCGGTGACGGCGTCTTCGAGGTGAAGGCGACGAACGGCGACAACCACCTCGGCGGCGACAACTTCGACAAGGCGATCGTCGACTGGATGATCGCCGAGTTCAAGCGCGACCAGGGCATCGACCTCGGCCAGGACCCGATGGCGCTCCAGCGTCTGTACGAGGCGGCCGAGAAGGCGAAGATCGAGCTCTCCTCGACGATGACGACGCAGATCAACCTGCCGTTCATCACCGCGACCCCCGAGGGCCCGAAGCACCTCGACCTCCAGCTCACGCGCGCGAAGCTGAACGAGCTCACGCACGACCTCCTCGAGCGCACCGTCGGCCCGACGAAGCAGGCGCTCGCCGATGCCGGCCTCACCGCGTCGGACATCGACCACGTCATCCTCGTCGGCGGCATGACGCGCATGCCCGTCGTGCAGGAGAAGGTCAAGGAGCTCATCGGGAAGGACCCGCACAAGGGCGTGAACCCGGACGAGGTCGTCGCCGTCGGCGCGGCGATCCAGGCGGGCGTGCTCAAGGGCGAGGTCAAGGACGTGCTGCTCCTCGACGTCACCCCGCTCTCGCTCGGGATCGAGACGAAGGGCGGCGTGTTCACGAAGCTCATCGAGCGCAACACCACGATCCCGACGCGGAAGTCGGAGGTGTTCACGACCGCCGAGGACAACCAGCCCTCCGTCGAGATCCACGTCGCGCAGGGCGAGTCCGAGATGGTCGCGTTCAACAAGACGCTCGGCAAGTTCCAGCTCGTCGGCATCCCGCCCGCGCCGCGCGGCATGCCGCAGATCGAGGTCACCTTCGACATCGACGCGAACGGGATCATCCACGTCTCCGCGAAGGACCTCGGCACCGGGAACGAGCAGCAGATCCGGATCGAAGGCGGCTCGGGCCTCTCGAGCGAGGAGGTCGAGCGGATGATCTCCGAGGCGGAGGCGCACGCGGGCGAGGCGCACCGACTCCGCGAGCTCGCCGACGCGCGCAACGCGGGCGAGCAGCTCGCCTACCAGGTCGAGCGCACGCTCAAGGAGCACCGCGACAAGCTGCCCGAGGCCGAGGCGTCCACGATCGAGGGCAGGATCATGGAGCTGAAGCAGGCGGTCGAGGGCACCGATCTCGCCGAGATCCGCTCGAAAACCGAGGCGCTGGAGGAGGCCTCCCGGTCGCTCTCCGACGCGATCTACGCGCAG
>CAZODN010000039.1:0-21256 GCA_964578545.1 uncultured Gaiellales bacterium | reverse complement strand
CGGCCCGCTCGCGCGCCTCGCGCAGGCGCGTCCTCAGCGAGTAGCCGTCCACCCGTCGGTAGCTGCGGTCGAACTCCTCCGGGAAGTCCTCGATCGGGTGGATCGCGGAGCGGGGGACGAGCCAGAGCGACTCCGACTCGTGGCGCCTGCCGTAGAACTCCCGTGCGTACAGCTCGGCCGCGTGCTCGTCGGGCGCGCGGAACGAGCCGGCGTGCTCGAGCGGCTTGCCCTTCCGCTCCTGCCGGAAGACCTCGAAGACGACGTCGGGCATCAGGCGGCCTCCGCGAGCACGACCTTCGACACCCAGTCCACCTCAGCCCGCGAGAGCGAGCGGAACGCGATCCGCTCGGCCGAGGCGGGACCGTGCCCGGTGACGACGGCCATGAGCTCGTCCCAGTCGGGCTCGGTGTACTCCCACACCCCCGCGTCGTTCCGCCGGAGCTTCGGGTCGGGGATCGTGAGGCCGAGCTCGAGGATCTGCGGGACGTAGCCATCGAGGAACTCCTGGCGCGCGTCCTCGTTCGCCTGACTTTTGATCCGCCAGTAGACCATCGGGTCCTCCTCGGCGGGGATGGGCGTCCCGTGGAACATCATGAGCGGCCCCCACCAGCGGTCGAGCGCCTTCTGGACGAGCTCGCGCTGGCTCTCCGTGCCGTTCACCATCGCGAGGACGACGTCGCGGCCGTGGAGGATGTGGAACGACTCCTCCCAGCACACGCGCTTCATGATGCGCGCGTACGGGGCGTACGAGGTCTTCAGGAGCGCCTTCTGGGACACGATCGCGGCGGCGTCCACGAGCCACGCGATGACGCCGACGTCGCCCCACGACCGGGTGGGGTAGTGGAAGACGTTGTGGAACTTCGACCTGCCCGCGATGAGGTCGTCGAGGCACGCCTCGCGCGGCTTCCCGAGGTCCTCGACGACGCGGTAGATGAGCTGCGCGTGCCCGACCTCGTCCTGGATCTTCGCCGTCAGGGCGAGCTTTCGCTGCAGCGTGGGCGCGCGGAGGATCCAGTCCCGCTCGGGGAGCACGCCCATGAGCTCCGAGTTCGCGTGCATCTCGACGAACTTGATCAACCGCTTGCGGTACTCGTCCGGCATCCAGTCCGTAGGCTCGACGAGCCCTCCCGACTGGACGTACTCGACGAACTCCCTCGTGCGCGCGTCCTCGGCCACGTTGCCTCCCTACCTACCGGTCGTTAGCATCGTGATTATGACGGAGCGCCGCGAGGAGCTGGTGCGCACGGCGGCGCGGCTCTTCGCCGAGCGGGGCTACCACGGGACGTCGATGGGCGACCTCGCCGACGCGCTCGGGGTGCAGAAGGCCTCGCTCTACTCGCTCACCGAGTCGAAGCAGCAGCTCCTCTCCGACGCCGTGCGGGCCGGCGCGGAGGCGTTCCACGCCGCGCTCGACGCCGTGGACGAGGACGCGCACGCCGTCGAGCGGATCCGGCAGGCGCTGCGGGGGCACCTTCGGGTCGTCGCGGAGCAACTCGACGCCGCGACCGTCTTCACGCGCGAGTGGCGCTACCTCGAGGGCGACGCGCGCGAGAGGTTCGTCGCCGAGCGGCGCCGCTACGAGGAGCGCTGGCGCGACCTCTTCCGCGAGGGCGTCGAGCGTGGCGAGCTGCGCACCGACCTGCGCGCGTCGGACGCGGCGCTCGTCGTCCTCTCCGCGGCGAACTGGGCGTACACCTGGCTGCGGGAGGACGCGGACACGGACGCCCTCGCCGATCGCTTCGTCGCCATCCTCGTGGACGGGATCGGCGGCTACGCGGCGCCGCGCACCGCGAACGCCCCGTAGCCGACGACGCTCGCGGCGTCGCCCGCCGTGTCGGCCGACGTGCGCAGGTCGAGGAGCTCGATCGCGCGGTGGCGCCGGCGCGCGTGGTCGACGACGCCCCGCAGCGCGAAGACGCCGCACGCGTCCCCGTCGCGAATGGCGTGCGGCTCGCGCCGGGTCACCGCCTCGGCCGTCTCGCGGTCGTGCTTGCGGGCGAACTCGTCCGGGAGGTAGTGGCTGAGGTCGGTGGAGACGACGACGAAGGCATCGAGGGCGTCGAGCAGCTCGACGACGTCGGTCGTCACCGTGCTGCCGACGGCGATGGGGAGGACCTCGAGCCCGCGCGGGCAGGCCCGCTGGAGGAACGGCAGCTCCACCTCGAGGGCGTGGTCGCGCGCGTGCGGCTCGTCGTCCACGACGGCCCCCACGGCGATCGCCCTCTTCCGGAGTCGTGGGCTCACGCGCACCTTGCCGAGCGGCGTCGCCCACTCCTTGGCGCCCGTCACGGCAAGGCCGGCGATGGGGACGTAGTGGGACGGACCGAGCAGCACGACGCGATCCACCGCGGGCATGAGGGCGAAGGCGGAGGCGGCGACGGGGCCTGAGTAGGCGTAGCCCGCGTGGGGCGCGACGAGCCCCACGAGGTCGGGGCTCCGCCGACGGCCGGCGCGCTCGAGGAGGTCGTCCACGGTGTCGCGCAGCTCGTCCGGGTCGGCCGGGTAGAAGAGGCCCGCTGCGGCTGGCGCGCGGGTCATGCCGCGACCCTCACGGGGAGCCGCCGCGACCCCCACGTCCCCGGACGCTCCTCGAAGACCCCGGGGCAGGGCTCGCCGCACGCCGGGCAGCACCCGCTCTCGAGGTTCCAGGCGCCGATCTCGTACCAGTCGCGCTCGACGAGGAGGGCGCCGCACGCAGCGCAGTACGTGCTCTGCCCCGTGGGGTCGTGGACGTTGCCCGTGTAGACGTGGCGGAGCCCTCGAGCGCGGGCGATCTCGCGCGCCCGCGTCAGCGTTGCAGGCGGCGTCGGCGGCCGGTCGCGCAGCTTCCAGTCCGGGTGGAAGGCCGAGAAGTGGAGCGGGACGTCCGGGCCCAGGCGATCGCGGATCCAGCTCGCGAGCGCGCCGACCTCCTCGTCGGAGTCGTTGAGCCCGGGGATGAGGAGCGTCGTCACCTCGAGCCACACGTCCGTCTCCCGCGCCACGTGCTCGAGGGTGTCGAGGACCGGCTGGAGCCGGCCGGCGCAGACCTTCTCGTAGAAGTCGTCGCTGAACGCCTTCAGGTCGACGTTCGCGGCGTCCATGTGGGCGAAGAGCTCCTCGCGCGCGCCCGGGCTCACGTACCCGGCCGTGACCGCGACGGCGTTGACGCCGAGCGCGTGGCAGGCGTCCGCGACGTCGACGGCGTACTCGAGGAAGATCACCGGGTCGTTGTAGGTGAAGGCCACGCTCCTGCAACCGAGCCTGCGGGCGGTCTCGGCGATCGCCTGCGGAGAGGCCGCGTCCGCGAGCGTGTCCCACTCCCGTGACTTCGAGATGTCCCAGTTCTGGCAGAACTTGCAGCCGAGGTTGCAGCCGGCGGTGCCGAAGGAGAGGACCGACGTGCCGGGGAGGAAGTGGTTGAGCGGCTTCTTCTCGATCGGGTCGACGCAGAAGCCGCTCGACCGTCCGTACGTCGTGAGGACGAGCTCGCCGTCCTCGCAGGCGCGGACGAAGCAGAACCCGCGCTGCCCTTCCCGCAGCCGGCACTCGCGCGGGCAGACGTCGCACTGGACGCGACCGTCGTCCAGGCGGTGCCAGTACCGCGCCGCATGTGCCATTGCATCTCCATGATGCACCCGTGCGGCTGCTGATCGTCAACCCGTTCGCCTCGGGCGTCGACACGCACCGCCTGGCCGCCGTGCAGGCCGCGCTCCCCGGTGAGACCGAGACGACGCTGACGACCGCGCCCGGCGAGGCGACGGCGATCGCGCGCGAGGCGCGCGACGTCGAGGCGATCTACGTCTTCGGCGGCGACGGCACGTTCAACGAGGTGCTCAACGGGATCGAGGTGGACGTGCCGCTCGGCTTTCTGCCCGGGGGCGGGACGAGCGTGCTCCCTCGCGCGCTCGGACTCCCGCGGAACCCGGTGCAGGCTGCGCTCCGGGTCGCCGAGGGACGTACGCGCCGCATCGGCCTGGGGCGCGTGAACGGGCGTCGGTTCGGCTTCAGCGCCGGGATCGGCTTCGACGCCGAGCTCGTGCGGCTGGTGGACGAGCTCGGTCGGCGCCCCGACGGGAAGCGCCCGGGCGACACCGCGTTCGTGCGGGTCGCCGCCGGGGCACTGGCGCAGCGCCGTGCCCGGTTCGACCCCCAGCTCGAGGTCGAGGGCTTCGGGCGGGCGGCGTTCGTCCTCGTCGCGAACTGCTCGCCGTACACGTATGCGGGAGCGGTCGGGCTCGACCTCGTGCCCGGCGCGGACTTCGACCGAGGCCTCGCGTTCGTCGCTCCCGTGAGCCTGCGGGCGCGAGACCTGCCGCGAGTGGCGCTCCGGGGGTTCCGCGGGCACGGCTTCAGGGCCGGGCGGGCGCTCGCCGGGCGCGACCTCGACCGCATCGTCGTGCGCTGTGACCATCCGTTGCCGCTCCAGGTGGACGGCGAGGACGCGGGCGACGTCGACGAGGTCGTCTACGAAGCGGAGCGGGACGCCGTGACGGTCCTCGTCTGACGACGCCTCCGGCTCCATAGACTTCGCGGCGATGAGCCGCGTCCTCCCGGCGGAGACGGACCTGCGCCGCGTCATCGGTGACGGCGAGGGCGTTCCCGACGGGGAGGTCGAGGGGCTGTCCGCCGACGAACTCGTCGCGCTCTACCGCAACCTCGTGCTGCTCCGGACGTACGACGAGCGCTCGGTCGTCTACCACCGCCAGGGGCGGATCGGGACCTACGCGATCTACTGGGGGCACGAGGCGATGCAGGCGGGCTCCGTCTTCGCGCTCGACGAGCGCGACTGGATCTTCCCGAGCTACCGCGAGTCCGCCATCGGCCTACTCCGAGGGATCCCGGCGTCCACGGTCCTGCAGTGGTGGCGCGGGCACCCGAGCGGCTGGTGGAACCCCGCCGAGTACGGCGTCGCCTCGGTGTGCGTGCCGATCGGGACGCACGTCCCGCATGCGGTCGGGTTCGCGTGGGGGGCGAAGCTGAAGGGGGAGGACGCGGTGTCGATCGCGTTCTTCGGCGACGGCGCGACGTCCGAGGGCTCCGTGCACGAGGGCGCCACGTTCGCGGGCGTCATGAAGGCGCCGGTGATCCTCCTCTGCAACAACAACCAGTGGGCGATCTCGACGCCGGTTGCCCGGCAGACGGCGGCACCGACTCTCGCGGACAAGGCGGTCGGTTACGGGATGCCCGGCGTGCGCGTGGACGGGCACGACGTGCTTGCGGTCTACGAGGCGACGAGGGAGGCCGTGGCGCGGGCCCGCGCGGGCGAGGGGCCGACGTGGATCGAGGCCGTCACCTACCGCGCGGCGCCGCACGCGACCGCCGACGACCCCTCGATCTACGTCGATCCGGAGCGCGTCGCCGAGGAGCGCGAGCACGAGTGCGTGGGCCGCTACGAGCGGTACCTCGAGCGCCTGGGCGTCCTGACGGCCGCGCAGGCGGAGGAGATCCGGGAGGAGGCGCTCGAGGTCATGCGGGTCGCCATCGCCGAGGCCGAGGCGGAGCCTCCGGCGGACGTCTCGCTCGTGTTCGAGAACGCCTACGCCGATCCCCCGCCGACCCAGGCGCAGGACCTCGCCGAGCTCCGGAGGGCCCTCGGTGGCTGAGCGCCTGCTCGTCGAGGCCGTCAACGACGCGCTTCACGTCGAGCTCGAGCGCGACCCGACGGTCCTCGTCATGGGCGAGGACGTGGGCAAGCTCGGCGGCGTCTTCCGGGCGACGGCCGGGCTCCAGGAGCGCTTCGGCGCCGACCGCTGCATCGACACGCCGCTCGCCGAGGCCGGGATCCTCGGCACCGCGGTCGGCCTCTGCATGGCCGGCTGGAGGCCCGTGTGCGAGATGCAGTACGACGCGTTCTCGTACCCGGCGCTCGACCAGCTGATCAACCACGTCGGCCGCTACCGCTGGCGGACGAACGGCGCGATGTCGTTCCCCATCGTCGTGCGCATGCCCTACGGGGGCGGCGTCCGCGCGCCCGAGCTCCACGAGGACTCGCCGGAGACCTACTACGTCCACACGCCGGGCGTGAAGGTCGCCATCCCCTCGACTCCGGCGGACGCGAAGGGGCTCCTCGCCGCCGCGATCCGCGACGACGACCCGGTCGTCGTCCTCGAGCCGAAGCTCGTCTACCGCTCCGCGCGCGGCGAGGTGCCGGAGGGCGAGCACGTCGTGCCGCTCGGGAAGGCGCGCGTCGCGCGCGAGGGCGACGACCTCACGATCGTCGCGTACGGCGCCATGGTTCCGCTCGCCGAGCGCGCCGCCGAAGCGCTCGAGGGCGAGGCGTCGGCGGAGGTCCTCGACCTGCGCACGCTCAAGCCGCTCGACGAGGACGCCCTGCTCGCGTCGGTGGCGAAGACGGGGCGGGCGGTGATCGTCCAGGAGGCGCCGCGCGTGTGCGGGTTCGCCGCCGAGGTCGCGGCCGTCCTCGCGGAGAAGGCGATCTTCGACCTGCACGGGCCGGTCGTGCGCGTCACCGGGTACGACGTGCCGTACCCGTTCTGGACGATCGAGGACGCGTACATGCCGTCGGTCGAGCGGGTCGTGGCGGCGGCGCGCAGGATCCTGGCCTCCTGACATGGCTCGCGCCTTCACGCTCCCGGATCTCGGGGAGGGGCTGACCGAGGGCGAGGTGTACCGCTGGCTCGTCACCGAAGGGCAGCACGTCCGCGAGGACGACCCGCTCGTCGAGATCCAGACGGACAAGGCGACGGTGGACATCCCTTCCCCGTACGAGGGGACGGTGCTGAAGCTCCTCGTCGCCGAGGGCGAGGTCGTGCCGGTGGGGACGGAGCTCGTCCTCATCGGCGAGCCGGGGGAGGACCTATCCGGGCCTCCCGGCCCTCCGCCGGCGACGCCGAGTGACGCTGCGTCACGAACTGCCCGGGACGACGCCCGCGGACGCGAGCGGGTATCGGCGACGCCGCTCGTGAGGAAGATCGCGCAGGAGCTGGGCGTCGATCTGTCGGGCATGACGGGCACGGGGCCCGGCGGGCGGATCACCGAGGAGGACGTCCGCGCCGCCGCGGGCGGGGCGCCGACGGAAGGGCGCCGGGAGAAGCTGCGCGGCGTCCGGCGCGTCATGGCGGAGCACATGGCCCGCGCGCACGCCGAGGTGCCGGCCGTCACCTGGGTCGAGGAGTGCGACTTCGAGGACCAAGACCTCTCGAAGCTCGTCGCCGTCGTGATGAAGGCCTGCGCCGACGCGCTGCCGGAGTTCCCGGAGCTCAACGCGCGACTGGAGGGCGACGAGATCGTCTACCTCGACCGCTACGACTTCGGCCTGGCCGTGCAGACGGAGCAGGGGCTCGTCGTGCCCGTCGTCAGGGGCGTGGACGCGAGGTCGGTGGACGAGATCCACGAGGAGGCCGCCCGCCTCGCCGACGGCGCGCGCCAGGGGACGCTGCGGCCCGAGGAGCTCCGGGGCTCGACGTTCACCATCACGAGCGCCGGCAAGCTCGCGGGTCTCTTCCAGACCCCGATCGTCAACCACCCCGAGGTCGCGATCCTCAGCGTCGGGCGCATCGAGCCGCGCCCCGTCGTGCGTGACGGCGCGATCGTGGCACGGAGGGTCGGCACCATCGCCTTGAGCTTCGACCACCGGGTGATCGACGGCGCGCGCGCGGCCGCCTTCGGCCTCGCGGTCATCGCTCGTCTGCAGGGCGATCCGATCTCCTCCGCGTAGGGCCTCGCACTCCGTCCCCTCTACACTGCCCGCCGTGGGCAACTGGTACACGCTCGGGCTCTGCCTCGGGCTCGGCGTCGCTCTCGGCGTCGTCGTGTCCGGGATCCTCGGCTCGAACGTCGTCGGCACGGGCGTCGGCGCGCTCGTCGGCGTGGCCCTCGGGGTCGCCATCGGCCTCCTCGTCGGCGAGACGGAGGAGGCCGTCGCCTGTGCGGCGGGCGTCGTCGTCGGGTCCCTCTCCGCAGCGGTCGCCGTCCGGGGTGCGCTCCGACGGGGAGCGACGCGGTTCGGGACGGGCGCCTACCTGGGCGCGGCCGGGATCCTCCTCGCGCTTCTCGCGCTCGTCCCCGTCCTGGGATACGTCATCGCCGTCGCGGTGCCCGTGCTCGCCCTGCGCATGCGGGGGCGCCAGGCCGCCCGCTTCGCGGGGCTCCGGACGCTGGCGAAGTGAGCGCCGCTCCCACCTCGGGGGAGGGGCCGTGCGTCGGAGACGAAGGTGTCGGGGATGCCTGACCGAATGGGTGGTGGTCGTGAGCCGTCGTCCGACTACCCTGCGATAGCCGTGGACTCGTCGCCCGCAACCGTCGTCGAGCCGATGTCCCGCGCGCGCGTGCAGGCGGGGCTCCGGAAGCGCAAGAACTGGGAGCAGCTGGTCAAGTTCTGCGTCGTCGGAGCGAGCGGCTACGTCGTGAACCTCGCCGTCTACACGCTGCTCCTCGACGTCGTCGGCCTCCACTACATCTCGGCCGCCGTGGGATCGTTCCTCGTCGCGGTCACGAACAACTACACATGGAACCGGTTGTGGACGTTTCGAGCGCAGCGCGGAGGGGTGGCCTACCAGGGAGCACGGTTCCTGGTCGTCTCGACGGCCGCGCTCCTCGCGAACCTCGCGGTGCTGCACGGTCTCGTGACGGTGGGCCTCGGCGAGGTGGTCGCACAGGCGATCGCGATCGTGCTCGTCACGCCGGTGAACTTCGTCGGCAACAAGCTCTGGTCGTTCGGGCCGCGGCGCTGAGCGCGCTGGCCGTCGTCGCGGCGGCCGCCCTCGCGCTCCCGGCCCCTGCCGCCGCGAGGCCCGCCGGAGCCCGCCAGGTGGCGCCGAGCCTCCCCGCGCTGCCGGGCGACCCGCCGCGCCTGACCGAGGACGAGGCGGTCGCCGCGGCGCTCGCCGACCCGAAGGTCGCCGCGTGGCTCGAGCGGTACCCGCCCGACCCGGCCACGGACGGGAGCTTCCGCGAGGAGTCGCGGGAGTGGGTCGTGAAGGTGTGGTCCGGTGAGGCCGGCCAGGTCGCGGAGGCGCGCGTCGAAGACACGACCGGTCGCGTCACCGAGGCGTGGACGGGGCCGCAGGTGGCGTGGAAGATGGCCCGCGGCCGGCCGGGGTCGTTCGGCGGGAAGACGCTCCTCGACCCGTTCGTCTGGATCGCCTTCTGCCTCGTCTTCCTCGTCGGCCTCGCGGACTGGAGACGCCCTCTCTCCGCGCGGAACGCCGACCTCGTCGTGCTCCTCGGCCTCTCCGTCTCGCTCGCCTTCTTCGACGCCGGGGAGGTCTTCGTGAGCGTCCCGCTCGTCTACCCCGTGCTCGTCTACCTCCTCGGGCGCGGGCTCTGGATCGGCATGCGCCGCACGGGGAGCCCGCTGCGCTCGGTCTGGCCGACGTGGGCGCTCGCCGTGGCCGCGGTCTTCCTCCTCGGCTTCCGTGTCGGGCTCAACCTCGAGACGCCGCGGGGGGTCATCGATGTCGGCCTCGCCGGGGTCGTCGGCGCGACCCGCGTGCTCGACGGCGAGGCCCCGTATGGGAACATGCCCACCCGCGAGGGCGAGCCGTGCGGCCCGGAGGACGCGGAGGGGCAGATCCGCGACCGGATCCAGACGAACGGCCGCTGCGAGGCGGCGATCGAGCGGGGGGACACGTACGGCCCGGTGTCGTACCTCGCCTACGTGCCCGCGACCACGGTCTTCCCGTGGAGCGGCAGGTGGGACTCGCTGCCGGCGGCTCACGCGACGTCGATCGCGTTCGACCTGCTCGTCCTCCTCGGGCTCGTCCTCGTCGGCCGCCGGTTCGGCGGCAACCGCCTCGCGGCGCTCCTCGCGTTCGGGTGGACGGCGTACCCGTTCACCGCGTACACGCTGAACGCGAACACGAACGACGCGATCATGCCGGCGTTCCTCGTGCTCGGCTTCTGGCTCGTCTCGTCGGACTGGGCGCGCGGCGGGGCCGTCGCGCTCGCGGGATGGACGAAGTTCGGCGCCCTCCTCCTCGCGCCGCTCTGGGCGGCCTACCCGCGGCTCGAGCTGCGGCGGCTGGCGCGGTTCGCGGCGGCGTTCGCAGTCGCCACGCTCCTCGCGTTCGCGATCCTCCTGCTCGAGCCCGACGTCCTGCGCGCCGTGCGGGTGTTCTGGGAGCGCACCGTCGGGTACCAGGTCGGGCGAGACTCGCCCTTCTCGCTCTGGGGCTGGGGGCAGTACCACGCCCGCGGGATCCCCGACCTCGGCTTCCTCCAGCCGGTCGTGTCGGCCGGCGCGGTCGCCCTCGCGCTCCTCGTCGCCTTCGTGCCCCGGCGCAAGGGCCCGGTCGAGCTCGCCGCGCTCACGGCTGCCGTTCTCGTCGCGGTCCAGCTGACGCTGACCCACTGGTTCTACCTGTACGTGCCGTGGGTGCTCCCGTTCGTCCTCCTCTGGCTGCTCCTGCCCGAGGGGGAGAGCGATCAGTCCACGGACACGCGGACGGCCTCGATCCCGAGCGCGCGGCCGGAGTCGGGGTCGCACTCCACGAGCGCGCCCTCGATGCGAACGCCGCCCTGAGCCGTCGCGAAGCGCACGGGCAGCCCCGTGCGCATCCGCCGGATCGCGAGCTCCTTCTCGACTCCGATCACCGAGTCGTGCGGCCCGGTCATGCCGGCGTCGGTGATGAACGCCGTCCCCTTCGGGAGGAGGCGGGCGTCGGAGGTCTGGACGTGCGTGTGGGTGCCGACGACCGCGGTCACGCGGCCGTCGAGCCAGCTCGCGAGCGCGATCTTCTCGCTCGTCGCCTCCGCATGGACGTCGACGAAGACGAGCGGCGTCTCCGCGCGCGCTGCGTCGACGAGGTCGTCCACGATCTCGAACATGCTCGTCGCGGGGTGGAGGAAGAGGGAGCCGAGCACGTTGATGACCGCGAGCTTCCTCCCGCCCGCCACCTCGACCACGGCGAGGCCCTTGCCCGGAGTCCCCCTCGGGAGGTTCGCCGGCCGGACGATGCGCTTGGATTCGTCCAGGTAGGGCGCGATCTCCAGCCGCCGGAAGGCGTGGTTCCCGAGCGTGATCGCGTCCGCGCCGTACGCGTGCAGCTGCTCGGCGAGGCGGGGCGTGATGCCGACGCCGTCTGCGGCGTTCTCCCCGTTCACGACGCAGACGTCGGCCTCGAGCTCGGCGCGCAGCCCTTTGAGGCGAGCTTCGAGCGCCTTGCGGCCAGGCGCTCCGACGACGTCGGCGATGAAGAGGATGCGCAAGGCGCGCAGAGACTACGGGACGCCGAGCGTGGCGGACGGGAAGACCTGGATCGAGACGTTGTTCCCGCCGCCGGGCGCGTAGTCGGCGAGCGCCTGCTCCTCCCAGCGGGCGATGTCCGCGACGGTGCCGAGCTTCGAGGAGCCGGCCGCGACGTTCGCTCCGACGGTGAGCGCGGGGTCGTGCCGGACGTTGTAGATGGTCACGACGAGCGACGGGGCGGAGCTGGGGCGCAGCTCGATCTCGGAGCCGACCGTCCTGCCCGAGACGACCTGGTCGCGGATCGCGACGACGCTGCCGTCGATCGGCGAGTAGACGTCCGTTCCGGCCACCGCGCCGACGTCGAGCGCGCGGAGCGGCCCGCTCGCGAGCTGGTACCACCGGTAGCCGGTGCGGGAGGATCCCGTGATCCGGCGCCAGAGCCTTGCCAGGAGCCCTTCGTTCGCCTGCGGCCCGACCGGTTGGAGGACGAGCGCTCCGCCCTCGCTGCCGTGGAACCCCACGGCCGTCACCCCGCCCTGGGCGACGGGCGAGTGGATCCGGAGGTTGCCGACCGTCGCCAGGATGTTCGGCTCCGGAGGCGCCGACGTCACCGGCAGCGGCGCCGGCCTGGACACCGCTCGCGTCGATCCGCCCTCGCCGTCGAACGCGGTCAGCGCGAGCGTGACGGCCGCGAGCACGCCGACGGCCAGGAGGAGTGCCATCCGGCGCGCCCGCGCCTGCTTGCGGCGCCGGCTCGCACGCAGCCGTGCAGCGTGCCGTGAGCGAGGAGTCGCCATCCTCGGCTGACCGTAGCAAGGCCCCAGCCGGGCGAGCGGCCTCCAGGGCCGGTTGTACGATCCCGCAGATGGCCGGCTCCGGCCCGACGATCCAGATCCCGAGGTGGATTCAGCTCGTGATCCTGCCGGTCGTCCTCGTGCTCGCGTTCCTCCTGGCCCGAACGCTCGGCCACGTGCTCTTCCTCTTCCTCACGGCGAGCGTGATCGCGTTCACGCTGAACCCGCTCGTGCGCGACCTGACGCGTCTCAGGCTTCCGCGCGTCGTCTCGGTGTTCGTCGTCTACACGCTCTTCGTCGCGGCTGCGTGCGCGATCCTCTTCGCGATCGGGTTCGTCGCCTTCGACCAGGCGCGCAACGCCGCGGATCGCATCGACGCGTACGTCACGACGGAGGACTCCGTGAGCGGGCTCACGGGCGCGGAGACGGACATCGACCGGCTCCAGGCGTGGCTCGACCGCAACGGCCTCGAGCAGATCGAGATCCGCGAGCAGGGGAACGAGTGGGTCGACTCGCTCAGCGCGGGCGAGATCTCCGGGTACGTGCAGGACGCGTTCTCGTTCGCCCGGGGCGCCGCGTTCTCGGTCGCCGTTCTCCTCTTCTCGGTGGTCCTCGTCATCGTGATCTCCATTTACATGCTCCTCGACATGGCGCGCCTCGAGCGCTCGATCGACTCGCGGTTCCCTCCTCACGGCGGGCCGCCGCTCACGCAGCAGATCGAGGGGGCGCTGTGGGGCTACCTGAAGGGCCAGGCGATCCTCTCGACGGTCATCGGGACGAGCGCCGGGGTCGGGATGTACGTCCTCGGCGTGACGGGGCTCGTCGAGGGCGCCGAGGAGTACGCCCTCCTGTTCGGCCTGTGGACGGCCTTCATCGAGGTCATCCCCTACATCGGGCCGTGGCTCTCGGCCGTCCCCCCGGCGATCTACGCGCTCGTCGCCGATCCGCCGTGGGGGTTCGTCTGGGTCGCGCTCCTCTTCCTCTTCATCTACCAGGTCGAGGGCCACGTCGTCGTGCCGAACGTCATGGCGAACGCCCTCCGGCTCCACCCGCTGCTCGTGATCTTCGGCCTCCTCGCCGGCGGCGAGCTGTACGGCATCCCGGGCGTCCTCGTTGCGCTCCCGACGATGGCGGGCGGCCGCGCGATCTGGGAGTTCTTCCGCCAACGGGTGCGCCTCGAGAGCTGGGAGGAGGGCGGCCCGGAGATCCCCGTCGAGGTCGAGCTCGAGTCGCCGCGGGTCGAGCCGCCGAGAGCGGCCAGCGGCTCGGGCTAACCTCCCGGGCGTGTGGGAGGAGATCGCCGCCGCGGCGTCTGCCGAGAGCCGGCTGTGGGCGGACGCGCTCCTGCCCGAGGGCGAGCGCTCGCACGAGCCGGTCTTCTCGCCTCTCGGGCCCGCCGTCCACGCACTCGGCATCGAGACGATCTACGAGGGCTACCTCGTCCACTACGGGCGACCGCGTCTCTTCGCGCCGCCCGACGACGAGACGGCGCTGCTCCTCGGCGACTACCTCTACGCGCACGGCCTCGTCCGGGTCGCAGAGTCCGGTGACGTCTCGGCGGTGGCGGACCTCGCCGAGCTCATCTCCCTTTGCGGGCAGTCTCGTGCTGAGGGTCGGGACGGTGACGGCGAGGCCTGGGCGGCTACCGCAGCGCTGCTCGGGCGGGGAGGTCTCGACGACGCGCGGGACGCACTGCGCTCGAACGGCGACGCGCGAGCGCTCGACGCCGCCGCCCGCGCGGCCGCCGGAGACGAGGCGGTCGAGCGCTCCCTGGCTGCACACGCCCGGCTCGTCTTGTAGAGTCGCGCCCGATGATCGCCGCGCTCCTCGAGCTCCTCGCCTCCACGGAGAAGACGGCTGCCGAGGAGGGCCGGGACATCATCCTCTCGATGCTCGTCGTCGGGTTGATCTTCGTCGCGGTCGCGGTAGGCGGCGATCTGATCCACCGCCTGCGCAAGCGCCACTAGAACCGCGCAGCTCGAAGTCTCATGATTGGCCGCGATGCGGCCCGACCTTCCGTCCGGCACCGTCACCTTCTGCTTCACCGACGTCGAGGGCTCGACGAGGCTGCTCCACGAGCTGGGCGCGGAGCGCTACGCCGAGGCGCTCGCCGAGCACCGGCGGGTGATCCGCGAGGCCTGCGCCGCCGAGGGTGGGGTCGAGGTCGACACGCAGGGCGACGCCTTCTTCTTCGCCTTCCCGACCGCACCGGGAGCGCTCGCCGCGGCTGCAGCCTTCACGGAGGCGCTCGCGTCCGGCCCGATCTCGGTCCGGGTCGGGATCCACACCGGGACGCCGCATCGCATCTCCGAGGGCTACGTGGGGGCGGATGTCCACCTCGCCGCCAGGATCGCCGCCTGCGGCCACGGTGGGCAGGTCGTCGCCTCGCACGCCACCGCCGCCCTCCTCGAGACCCCGCTCCTCTCGCTCGGCTCCCATCGCCTCAAGGACGTCCCCGAGCCGATCACCCTCTACCAGCTCGAAGCGGGCTCCTTCCCGCCGCTCAAGACGATCGCCAACTCGAACCTCCCCACCCCTGCCTCGAGTTTCCTGGGCAGAGAGGACGAGCTGTACGAGGCGGATCTCCTCCTGCAGGGAACGCGCCTGCTCACGATCCACGGCCCCGGAGGCCAGGGCAAGACCCGCTTTTCACTCGAGCTCGCCCGCCGGGCGCGCGAGGAGCGCTTCAGCCACTACCCCGACGGCGTCTTCAGCTGCTTCTTCTCCTCGCTCAGAGACCCGAGCCTCGTCCTCGCCACGATCGCGCAGACGCTCTCGGTCAGAGAGCAGCCCGGCCAGAGTGCCCTCGACACGCTCTCCTCCCACCTCGAGGGCAAGCGCGTGCTGCTCCTGCTCGACAACCTCGAGCACCTGCTCGAGGCCGCCCCCGAGCTCTCCCAGCTCCTCGAGCGAGCCGCAGGGCTGACGCTTCTCGTCACGAGCCGGGAAGTCCTGCGCATCGCCGGCGAGACGAGCTACGCGCTGCCGCCGCTTCCCGAAGAGGAGTCGCTCCTCCTCCTCTGCGAGCGCGCGCGCGTCGAGCCCTCCGAGCCCCTGCGCGAGCTCGCCAAGCGCCTGGAGGGCCTGCCGCTCGCGCTCGAGCTCGCCGCCGCGCGCCTTTCCATCCTCACGCCGAGGCAGCTCCTCGAGCGCCTCTCCCAACGCCTCGATCTGCTCAAGGCAGGCCGAGACGCCGATCCCCGCCAGCAGACCCTCCGGGCGACCATCGAGTGGAGCTACGACCTGCTCTCAGACGAGGAACAGCGCCTCTTCCGAGCGCTCTCCGTCTTCGCCGGTGGCTGCACGCTCGAGGCAGCGGAAGAAGTCGCAGGCGCCGACCTCGACACCCTGCAGTCGCTCGTCGACAAGAGCCTGCTTCGCTTCACGCCATCCGAGACCGGCGGCCGCTACTGGATGTTGGAGACGCTGCGGGAATTCGCGACCGATCAATTGCGCACCGCGATGCAGCCAGGGGACGTCACTTCTCGATTCGACGAGTTCTTCGTACATTTCGCGATCTGCGCCAACGCCGAGCCTGCGCGCGTGGAGCGGGACTGCATCGATCGACTCGAGCGCGAGCGCGCGAATCTCAGAGCCGCGCTCGCCTCATCGCTCACACGGAATGCAGTCGAGGCTGCCTTTGAGCTCGCGATCGCCCTTGCACGGCTAGCGATGCTTCGTGGCCCTCAAGGTGAAGGGCGTCACTGGCTTGCTGAGGTCCTTCGGCGCCAAGGCGGCGTCTCAGTCGAGCTGAGGCGGCGGGCTCTGTCCGCTGCTGCCAACCTCGCGGAGCGGCAGAATGACATAGACAGCGCTCGTACGCTCGCGAAGGAGAGCCTCGCGTTGGCGCGTGTTACAGGCGACGCTGATGCGGTCGGCGGCGCGCTTCTGACGCTCGGGATCATCGAGGGCGATGCCGGAGATCTTGAGCGATCAGAAGCACTCCAACATCAGGCTCTGCAGGCGTTCTTCGAGACGGGGAACGACAGGCAGGTGCGGCAGACCCTCGGCATGCTCGCCTTCGTCTACATCGCACGCGGCGACTATCCGCGCGCCGCGGACGTGTCTCGACAGGCGCTCGAGCTCTCCCGCGCATCTGGGGACGAGAGGGGTGCCGTTGCGGCCGCCAGCAACCTCGGCCACGCGATGATGTCAATGGGCGACTTCGACGAGGCTCGTGCTCTCCAGCGCGAGGCGGTTCTCGGCGCTCATCACATCGGTGATGTCCAGGGTATGTGCGAGATCCTGCTTGACGTAGCGGCGCTCGCCATGGCCGCGGGTCGGCACGATGATGGAGCGACTCTGCTGGGTGTCATCGAAGGCCTCTCCGAATCGGCCGAGTTCTCGCTCGTGTCGGTCGAGGTCGACTGGTTCGAAGAGCTGCGCGAACAGGCGTGTCGTGTACTCGGGGAGGGTGACTCGTCGCGCAGAATGGATCTCGGCCGTCGAATGTCGATCGACGAAGCGCTGGCGGTCGCGCTCGCGTCCCTAGACTGACGCGCGCCGTGCCGACGCCTCCACGAGACCTCCGCGAGTGGATCGCGCTCCTCGAGCGCGAGGGGGAGCTGCGCCGCATCTCCGCCGAGGTCGACCCCGACCTCGAGATCACCGAGATCGTGGACAGGGTCGTCAAGGCGGGCGGGCCGGCGCTCCTCTTCGAGAACCCGAAGGGCGCACACCATCCGCTCCTCATCAACCAGTTCGGCACCGAGAGGCGCATGTGCATGGCGTTCGGGGTCGAGAAGCTCGACGACGTCGCCGCGAAGCTCGAGGACGTGCTCGAGATGCAGCCGCCGCAAGGGCTCGTCGAGAAGGTGAAGGGGCTCCGCAAGCTGAAGTCGATCGCCGACTCGATGCCGAAGAGCGTGGGCAAGGCGCCCTGCCAGGAGGTCGTTCTCCAGGGCGACGACGTCGATCTCGGACGGCTGCCGGTCATGCGCTGCTGGCCGGGCGACCCCGCGCCGTTCATCACGCTCCCCGCGGTCGTCACGAAGGATCCGACGTCTGGCGTCCGCAATGTCGGCATGTACCGGATGCAGGTCATCGACCGGGCGTCCACCTTCATGCACTGGCAAGTCCACAAGGACGGGCGCGCCGACCTGCTCGCCGCCGAGGACGGGCGCATCCCCGTCGCGGTCGCGATCGGGCTCGATCCGATCACCGCCTACTCGGCGAGCGCGCCGCTCCCGAAGCACATCGACGAGCTCATGCTCGCGGGCTTCCTCAGGGGCGAGGCCGTGCAGCTCGTCCGCTGCAAGACCGTGGACCTCGAGGTGCCGGCGAACGCGGAGATCGTCCTCGAGGGCCACGTCGCGCGCGACGACGTCGGCATGGAAGGGCCGTTCGGCGATCACACGGGCTACTACACGCCGCCCGAGGAGTTCCCGGTCTTCCGGCTGTCGGCGATCACGATGCGCCGTGACGCGATCTACCCGTCGATCGTCGTCGGCAAGCCTCCCGCCGAGGATGCGTGGCTGGGGAAGGCGACCGAGCGCATCTTCCTCCCTGCGATCCGGATGACCGTGCCGGAGATCGTGGACTACGACCTGCCGGTCGCGGGCGCGTTCCACAACTGCGTGATCGTCTCGATCCGGAAGTCGTTCCCCGGTCACGCCCAGAAGGTCATGCACGCGATCTGGGGCCTCGGGATGCTCTCGCTCACGAAGGCGGTCGTGGTCGTGGACGCGGACGTGGACGTGCACGACTACGCGGAGGTGTTCTTCCGCGTCGGTGCGAACGTCGATCCGAAGCGCGACGTCCTCATCTCCGAGGGCCCGCTCGACCAGCTCGACCACGCGCCGGGCACGCAGTTCTACGGAGGCAAGATCGGGATCGACGCGACCGCGAAGCTCCCGACGGAGGACGCTCGCCCCTGGCCGGAGGAGATCGCCATGTCGGACGAGGTCCGCGAGCGCGTCACGCAACGGTGGGCCGAGTACGGCCTCGGGTCGTTGTCCTGACGCGCGTCCTCCGCAACGTGCAGAATCACCCGGGTCGCGACGGTCGTCACGTCGTTGACACTCGACAGGGCTGGCTATTGAATCCCGCAAGCGCGACGTGAGCGACTCAGGCAACCACACCCACGTTCCGGGGCCTAGCCTCTGGCCGATCGCCTTTGCCGTCGGGGTCGCCTGCCTGCTCCTCGGGCTCGTCCTCGACAGCATGGTCGTCTCGGGGATCGGGCTCGTGCTCGCGGTCGTCTTCGGTCTCCTGTGGGCGCGCGACGTCTCGCGGGACGTGCGCGGCGAGGTGCCCGAGATCGAGCCGGAGACCCGTGCGGTGGCCGACGAGGCGGCGGCTGGTCCGGCGGCGCCCGCGGCCGCCGAGGCGCCCCTCCCCGCGTACACGCGCTCCCGCTTCCTCGAGGCCTCGACGATCGGCATCGGCGCGGCGATCGGCGCGATCGTCACCATCCCGTCCCTCGGCTTCATGGTGCTGCCCTCGTTCACGAACGTCGAGGAGGACGAGGTCGACCTCGGCCCGATCGAGAACTACCCCGTCGGGACGTACGTGATCGCGAGCTACCTCGCCCACCCGAGTGCCGGCGAGGTCAGCAGGCGAACCGCGTTCGTGAGGAACAACGGGTTCACGGAGGGCGGCGAGCCCAGCTTCACGATCCTCTACAGCCGCTGCGTCCACCTCGGGTGCCCGGTGCAGCCGAATGGCCCCATCGACGAGGCCGCGAAGAAGGACGTGGACGGCGTCGAGCTCCGGCCCGTGCTCGCCCAGTCGTTCGGCTGCCCGTGTCACGGTGGCCTCTACGACGCCGAGGGCAACCGGCAGGCGGGCCCCCCCGTGCGGTCGCTCGACCGGTACACGTTCTCGATCAAGGACGGCAGGCTCATCCTCAACGAGCTCTATGCCGTCGCGAACGTCACGGGCACCGGCGCGAACGCAACGATCTCGTCCTACCCGTGGGCAGTCCCGGGCGTGCACGTGGACGGCGTCGAGGCCTGGCTCTACCCCATCGTCCCGAGCCAGGTGACGGGCTAGATGGCGCCCAAGTCGAGCCGCCAGTCGCTCGTGCAGCAGGCGGTCCTCACACCGCTCGACTGGGTGGACGAGCGGACCGGCGCGGTTCGCGGGACGAAGTGGTTCCTGTTCCGGAACGTGCCGCGCGACACGAGCTGGATGCAGACGCTCGGGTCGGCGGCGCTCACCGCCTTCATCGTGCAGGCGCTCACGGGCGTGATCCTCGCGATGTACTACGAGCCCTCGGCCGCCATCAACCCGAACACGGGCAAGCCCGTCGCGTACTCGTCGATCGAGGTGATCACGAACGAGCTCACGCTGGGGTGGCTCGTCCGCGGCATGCACCGCTGGGGCGCGAGCGTGTTCATCATCCTGCTCTTCCTGCACATGGGCCGCGTGTTCCTGTTCGGCGCCTACAAGTACCCGCGCGAGCTCACCTGGATCACGGGCGTCCTGATCCTCGCGACCGGAATGCTGATGGGCTTCACGGGCTACCTGCTCCCCTGGGACCAGACTGCGTACTGGGCCTCGGCGGTCGGCATCAACCTGAACGGCACGGCTCCCTTCCTCGGCCCGTGGCTGGCGGGGTTCCTCGCGGGAGGCCCCGAGATCGGGACCGAGACGCTCGCGAAGTTCTACGCCATGCACATGCTGCTCATCCCGGGCGCGCTCATCGCGCTCATCGGCGTCCACATCTACCTCGTGACCCGGCTCGGCGTCTCCTCGCCCCCGTGGTCGAGCGAGGCGGCCGGCCGTGAGCGGACGGCCGCGAAGCCGACAGCGGCGAAGGCGGGTCTCGTGCGCACCGGAGGTGGCGACTGATGGCGCGCGACCTCGGCGAGCTGAACCGCGAGGACTTCGCGCGGTACAAGGACGACGTGAAGAAGGAGGGCAAGCCCTTCTTCCCGCACGCGATGTTCCACGACACGGTCATGTCCCTCGTGGTCGTGTCCGTGATCGTGGCTCTCGCGGCGATCTGGTACTACACCGCGGACGGCGTCGAGCCGGGGATCCTCGGGCCCTGGTACACGGCGCCGGCGGAGCCCGGGACGACCGACTTCATCCCGCGCCCGGACTGGTACTTCTACTTCCTCTTCTACCTCCTCCGGATCTTCGAGTGGCCGGAGACGGTGTTCATCGCGACCGTCGGCATCCCGACGATCTGCCTCATCCTCCTCATCGGCCTGCCGTTCTACGACCGGCGCCGCGAGCGGCGCCCCCTCCATCGCCCGGTCGCGATGGTGGCGGCCGTCCTGACGATGCTCTCGATGGCGGTCCTCACCTGGAAGGGCGCCACTGCGAAGGAGGCGCTCGGCTCGGAGCTCGTCCTGCTCGTGCCCGAGTGGGCCGAGGAGCAGGGGTTCGAGAACAACGACGTCGCGGTGAAGGGCGCAGAGCTCTTCGCCCAGTCGGGCTGCCTCAACTGCCACATCTACCTCGGCCAGGGCTCCGGCAATCTCGGTGCTCCCGACCTCTCGGCGGTGGGGGCGACGAACGACGCGGCCTACTTCGTCCAGTACCTCGCGAATCCGGCGGCGTTCGGGAACAGCGTGATGGGCTCGTACTCCTACCTCGGACAGGACAACCTGGACGCCCTCGGCGAGTTCCTCGCAGCCTCGAAGGGCCCTCAGGGCGACGAGTAGCTCGATGGGGTCAGGTCTTGCAATCACGCACGTCCGTGCGTGATTGCAAGACCTGACCCCGGTACGCTCCAGCCGTGCGCGTCTTCCTGGGCGTGACCGGCGCCTCCGGCGCCCCCTACGCCGAGCGCCTCCTGCGGGCGCTGGCTGCCGTCGATTGCGAGATCGGGCTCGCGGCCTCGCGCTCCGGGATCGAGGTGCTCGCGACCGAGCTCTACGGCGACCCCTCGCTCCCGCGCGAGGAGGTGCTCGAGCGATTCGTCGGCAACGCCGCCGAGCAGGTGACCGTCTACGGGGAGAACGACTTCTCGAGCCCCTACGCGAGCGGGTCGGCACGCGTGGACGCCTACGTGATCTGCCCGTGCTCCATGGCCACCGTGGGCACGCTCGCGGCCGGGGCCATGCAGAACCTCATCCACCGCGCGGCCTCGGTCGCCATCAAGGAACGGCGCAGGCTCGTGCTCGTCCCGCGCGAGACGCCGCTGTCGTCGATCCACCTCCGCGGCCTCGCGACGCTGAACGAGGCGGGTGCGGTCATCCTCTTCGCCGCGCCGGGCTTCTACCACGGCCCGACCTCGATCGACGACCTCGTCGACTTCGTCGTCGCCCGTTGCCTCGACCAGATCGGGATCGACAACGCCCTCGTCAAGCGCTGGGGCGAGAGGTGACCCACGAGTCCGGCACGCTCGCCCCGGACGCCGTCCGGGGCATGTTCGACC
>CAZODN010000038.1:0-21385 GCA_964578545.1 uncultured Gaiellales bacterium | reverse complement strand
GATAACAGGCTTATCCTTCCCAAGAGTCCACATCGACGGAAGGGTTTGGCACCTCAAACATCTGGGGTGGGTCGGCAGAAATGCCGGCCATGTATCGGCTAATAACGGTGGAGCCCACGCCTGGGAGCGTCGTCCAGACGCCTCCGTAAGATGGGTGATGCCGTGGGAAGTCTGTCGGAAGTGCAGCATTCGATCATCATCGGGACTCTTCTCGGTGATGGGGCGATGCGCTGCAAGACCAACGCGCTTCTCGAGATCAATCATTCGTCTCACCAGCGTTCATACGTGCTCTGGAAGTTCGAGCACCTAGCGAATCTGGTGAGGACACCGCCGCGTGTGCGGCGAGGGAACGGTGATCGAGTCGCTTGCCGATTCGTCACGCGAAGTCTTCCGGTGCTCACGCCCTACTATCGGCTCTTCTACGGAGCGGGTAGGACGGGTAGGAAGCGGGTGCCCGAAGTCGAGCTCTCGCCGCTCGCACTCGCCGTGTGGTTCATGGACGACGGATGTCGGTCTCGAAACGCGGTGTACCTCAACTCTCAGCAGTTCGACGTTTCCGGGCAGCGCAAGCTTCTCGAGATGCTCGAGCTGCAGTGGGGGATCGACGCGACGCTCAATCGTGACAAGTGCTATCGCCGCATCCGGGTCAGCGTGGATGGGACGAGGCGGTTGTCGCAGCTGATCGAGCCGTACGTGATTCCCGCGTTGCGGTACAAGCTTCCGCAAGTGACCCCGTAACGACTGAGGCCTTCGGGCCGAGGTGGCGACTCGCTCCGCAGCGGAGCACTCTACGAGCGCCACAACACGCCGACCCCTCGCCTCTGGTCAGGCAGGGTGAAGACATAGTCTGCGCCGTCGGTAACGACGGGACAACGCGCGATGTCGGCTCGTCGCATCCTGGGGCTGAAGCAGGTCCCAAGGGTTGGGCTGTCCGCCCATTAAAGCGGCACGCGAGCTGGGTTCAGAACGTCGTGAGACAGTGGACATCGCTGTCTATAAATCTGGCTATTTGCTGGAAACTCCGAGTATCCCGCGCTACTCGTCGTGCGCGTCCGACCAGACGTTCACGATAGTGACAACGTGACGGGTGCGGACAATCAGCAGGAAAGGCTGGATGGCTACATCGCTGGGTACGTGGACGGAGAAGGCAGCTTCTCGGTTTCGGTGCAGCGCAATCGTTCGTGTCGGGTCGGGTTTCAGCTCGTGCCCGAGTTCCGCGTCAGCCAGAACGGCGACAGGGCTCAGGTCCTGGAGCTGATCCGGCGGCGGCTCGATTGTGGCTCCATCAGGCCGAACAGCAGCAGGATCGCGCGCTCGTGCTCGTCGTGAGGAATCGCGAGGAGCTCCTGGAGCGGGTGATCCCCTTCTTCGAGCGAAACCCGCTTCTCTCGTCCAAGCACTGCGACGTGGAGAAGTTCGCACACATCGTGCGGAGCATGGCTTCAGGTCACCATCGCACGCCCGCCGGCTTCGGCGAGCTCCTCGACCTGGCGCTCTCCATGAATGGAGGCGGGCGCCACAGGAGAGTGCGGTGGAAGGAGCTGGTGGCCGTCCGGAATCCTCAGAGACTGCACGCCAGACAGGGCCGTGAGGCCCGGAAGATACAGTCCGAGCTGCATGGCGACATGCAGAGCCAGGCAGAAATGACCTGGCCCCGAGAGCGGTCGCTCTCGCGGTAACAACTCTGTCGGTCCCTATCCGCCATGGGCGTTGGAGGTTTGAGAGGAGTCGTCTCTAGTACGAGAGGACCGAGATGAACGGGCCTCTGGTGTAGCAGTTGTCCTGCCAAGGGCACCGCTGCTTAGCCACGCCTGGATGGGATAACCGCTGAAAGCATCTAAGCGGGAAGCCCACCTCGAGATGAGACCTCCCATCCCCTCGAGGGAGTAAGGGCCGTGGAAGACCACCACGTCGATAGGCGGCACGTGTACGCGCAGCAATGCGTTCAGCGGAGCCGTACTAATTGCCCGAGGTCTTGATTTAGAGCACGTCGAAGCTGCTATGGAGTTTTGAGGGTGCGCGAGCGGCCGCAGGCCGTGACGCCGGAGCCTCGACAACTTGGGCGGTCATAGCGGCGGGGATACACCTCTTCCCATTCCGAACAGAGAAGTTAAGCCCGCCAGCGCCGATGGTACTCGGGGCGCAAGCCCCCGGGAGAGTAGGACGCCGCCCACCTTTTCATCGTGGGGGAAACCACGTTTCCCCCACGAGCCCCCTTCTTCTTCGCGCGTCATCGCTCGAGCGCGGCTGGCCTCCCGGCCGGCAGAGCCGGCCTTCGGCCCTGGCTCGCCGCGCGCGGCGCTGCTGAGGTCCTGCTCGGCGCCGTGGCTCGGTTCTACACTCGACCCATGGAGCTTCGAGACGGCGATCTCGCGCTGCGGGAGTGGACGGAGGACGACGTCGACGCAATCGTCGAGGGGTGCAACGACCCCGAGGTCGCGTACTGGATCCCTGCGATCCCTCACCCGTACACACGCGAGGACGCGCTCGCGTTCGTTCGAGGCGAGGTCGTCCCGGACGAGCACTCGCTGGCGATCGTGCTCGGCGACGAGGTGGTAGGTGGAATGGGCCTCGGCGTGAACGCGCACGACTACCGCGGCCGGCTCGGCTACTGGATGGCTGCCCGCGGCCGCGGCAGAGGGACGTGCACCCGGGCGCTCCGACTTCTGTCGCGGTACGCGCTCGGCGAGCTCGGGCTCCAGCGGCTCGAGCTGCTCACCGATCCCGAGAACACGGCGTCCCAGCGGGTCGCAGAGAAGGTGGGCTATCGGCGTGAGGGCGTGCTCCGCGCGCACCTTCGCCATCCGGACGGACGAATCCGCGACTCGGTGCTGTTCTCGCTCCTACCGGGCGAGCTTCTCGAGTGAGGCGGCGCTCGGGCGCCCGTTCCCGCTCGCTCCGAGCTCCCGCAGGCGCCGGACGCGCTCGTCGAGCGGCGGGTGCGTCTTGAACATCCGCGCGATGCCCTCGCTCTCGAACGGGTCGATCGGGTAGAGCGGCTCCGTCGCAGGCGACGCGGCGAACTCGACGAGCTCGGCCGCGCGGTCGAGGCGCATGAGCGCGTCGGCGAGGTCGTGCGCGGCGCCCGTCGCCGACGCCGCGAGCGCGTCGGTCTGCAGCTCGCGCTTGGAAGAGAGCATGAGGTGGACGAACGCCGCCGCGAGCGGCGCGAGGACGTAGAGGAGCGCCCGCGAGAGCCAGCCGCCGACCCGGCTCGCCTCCACGAGCGTCGCAGCGAACAGCACGACAAACGTCTGCACCAGGACGTCCCGGCGCCGGACGTGCGCGAGCTCGTGCGCGATCGCGGCCTCGAGCTCGTCGAGCCGGAGCGAGCGGAGAGTGCCGGTCGAGACCGCGAGGGCCGAGCTCGAGGGCCCTCGCCCGACCACGAACAGGCGCGGGAACCCGTCGGGGATGAGGTAGAGCCTGGGCGGGCGCACGTGGAGCTTCGCCGCCATCGTCTCGGCAGCAGGGCGGAGCGAGGGCTCCTCCGCCTCGGCGAACGGGCGTGCGCCGAGCATCCCCAGAAGCGCGCGGTCGCCGTAGCGATAGACGCCCGTCGCCGCGAGGAGCGAGCAGAAGGCGAACAGGAGCGCGGTGGTCGTGCCGCCGATCAGCCACCCGAGCCCCGCGAACGCGAGCGCCAGCACGGCGACGAGCAGGAGGGCCTTGAGGAGGTTCAGCGCGACCGCGCGCGCCACGGGCTACGAGTCCCCGACGTCGTCCTCGGTGAACCCGCGCGGAGGCCAGTCGGGCTCTGGGGCGTCGCAGCGGCTGGAGCAGTGGAGTGATGCGACGTTCTGGAGCGGGATGAGGATGTGCCCGTTCAGCTCGACGTGCGGGACGTCCTCGAAGGAGCAGTACGCGGTGAGCACGCCCTCCTGGTACTCGCCGCCGAAGAGCGCCACCTCGACCTGCTCGCCCTTGTACTTGCTCGTGTAGTCCTCCACGGCTCGCAAGGCTAACGGTTCGGCTCGGTCGCGCGCGTCGTCCGGGCCATCGTTGCGCTCGGGGCTGGCACCGAGCGTCACGATCGAGTAGGTTCGGCTCTTCGAGGGAGGCCGATGCCCGGACTGGGTCGCGTGCTGATAGCTCTGCTCCTGCTGCTCGCGGCATCGTCGGCGGGCGCCGCCGGCGCGCAGGCGGTGCCCGGCACGTACGTGGTCGTGCTGAAGCCCGGCACGGGGGACGTGGAGCCTGCGGCGGCGACGCTCGCGCGTGCTCACGGCGGAGCCGTCGGCTTCGTCTACCGGCACGCTCTCCGCGGCTTCTCGATCCGCGTCCCCGCCGCGGGCGCAGCGGCGATCGCGAGGAGCCCCGCCGTCGCCTCCGTGGAGGCGGATCAGACGTTCACGGTCGCCGCGCAGTCGCTGCCGACCGGGATCGAGCGCGTGTTCGCCTCGACGAACCCTGCCATCGGGATCGACGGCGTCGATGAGCGAGTCGACGTGGACGTCGCGGTGATCGACTCGGGCATCGACCTCGACCACCCGACCTGAACGTCGCCGGGAGCACGAACTGCGTGACGTTCTTCGCGACGTGCGGCTCGGGAGGCGACGACGGCAACGGCCACGGCACTCACGTCGCCGGGACGATCGGCGCGCTCGACAACGACGTCGGCGTCGTCGGCGTGGCCCCGGGCGCGCGTCTCTGGGCGGTGCGCGTCCTGAACAACAACGGCACCGGAACGACCTCCCAGATCATCGCCGGCATGGACTGGGTGGCAGCGCGGGCATCCACGATCGAGGTCGCGAACATGAGCCTGAGCGGCGGTGCGTCCGCCTCCGTCGATGCAGCTGCCGACCGGCTGGCCGAGGCCGGTGTCGCGGTGGCCGTCGCGGCGGGCAACAACGACGCGAACGCCTCGAGCTACAGCCCGGCTCGGGCGGCGAAGGTGCTGACCGTCTCCGCGATCGCCGACTACGACGGGGCTCCGGGCGGGCTCGCGCAGCCTCCGAGCAGCTTCTGCCTCGATCAGGACGACACCCTGGCCGACTTCTCGAACTGGGGCTCGACGATCGAGGTCGCGGCGCCCGGGTGCCGGATCCTGTCGACGTACCCCGGCGGCTACGCGTGGATCAACGGCACGTCGATGGCCTCACCGCACGTCGCCGGCGCCCTTGCGCTGCTCGCCTCCCGGGGGTTCGCCCGCACCTTCACGGGCGTGTCGGGCCTCTATGCGACCGTCGTCGGCTCGGGGAACCAGGACTGGCTCGACGACTCGGGGGACGGGATCAGAGAACCGCTCCTCGACGTCTCGGGGCCGGCGTTCGCACCGGTGATGGTGTCGACGGGCCCTCCGCCCAATCAGCCTCCGACCTCGTCGTTCACGTTCTCGTGCAACGGCCTCGCGTGCTCGTTCGACGGCTCGGCGTCCACCGACCCCGACGGGACGATCGTCTCCTACGCGTGGACGTTCGGCGACGGCGCCGGCGCGTCGGGGCCGACGAGCTCGCACGCGTACGCGTCCGGCGGGACGTTCCCGGTGACCCTCACGACGACGGACGACGACGGGGCGACGGGCGTCTCGTCGCAGAGCGTCGTCGTCTCCGCCCCCCTGACGGTGGCGTTGAGCGGCGTCGGCGCGTACGCCGGATCGACCTGGACCGCGACGGTGACGGTGACGGTGACGAGCGACGGCTCACCGGTCGTCGCGAGCGTGTCGGGGACGTGGAGCAAGGGAGCGAGCGGCTCGGCGAGCTGCTCGACCACACCGGCGCCCTGCACGGTGAGCAAGTCCGGGATCAAGAAGAGGACGTCGTCGGTGACCTTCACCGTCGACACCGTCGGGGGGAGCTCTGCCTTCGGCGGCACAAAGTCCATCGTCGTGCTGCGCCCGTAGCCCCGCCCCTCGTTGCGAGCCTCCGTCCCCGCGTCGTCGGGCGGGATACCCTGCCCTCCCGTGGATCTCGGCTTCGAAGGGAAGCGCTGCCTCGTCACCGGCTCGACCGGAGGGATCGGCCTCGAGGTCGTCCGGCAGCTGGCCCACGAGGGCGCTCGTGTCGTCTCGTGCGGCCGGCGGGAGGCACCCGGGGCGGGCGAGGTCGCGCACGTCACGGCCGACCTCTCGCGGGCCGGCGAGCCCGAGAGGGCCGTGGAGAACGCCCTCGGCGCGCTCGGCGGGCTCGACGTCCTCGTGAACAACGTCGGCGTCGCGCGGCACGCTCGCTTCGAGGACGTCCCGGACGAGGAGTGGGACGCGTACTGGCAGCTCAACGTCATGAGCTACGTCCGGGCGACGCGGGCGGCGCTCCCGCACCTCCGCGAGGGAGGAGGCGCGATCGTCAACGTCTCGTCCACCGCGGGCAAGCGCCCCTCGACGGGCATGCCGCACTACTCGGTGACGAAGGCGGCCGTGCTCTCGCTCTCGCGGCTCGTCGCCGACCTGTACGCGAAGGACGGCGTCCGCTGCAACGCGGTCACGCCCGGGCCGACCGCGACCGACGCCTGGCTCGGCGAGGGCGGGCTCGCGGAGCAGCAGGGCGAGCGCGACGAGGTGCTCGCGAAGGTCGGCGCCGGCCGCCCGCTCGGCAGGCTCGCGCGGCCGGGGGAGATCGCCGCCGTGATCGTCTTCCTCTGCTCCGAGCGCGCGTCCTACGTGACCGGCGCCGCCTGGAGCGCGGACGGCGGCACGGTCCCGATCATCGTCTGACCCGGGGCGAACGGTCCGTCGGGGCCTCTACCCTGACCCCATGGACGTGACCGGCACGGCGCGAACGGCGTTCGAGGAGCGGGTGCGCGCGCTCGAGGAGACGCTCTCGCCGTTCGCCGTGCGCTCGTACGAGACCCGCGGGCGCGCGGAGCCGGAGGAGCCGTGCGGCGTGCGCACGCCGTTCCAGCGGGACCGCGACCGGATCGTCCACTCGAAGGCGTTCCGGCGCCTCAAGGGGAAGACGCAGGTCTTCATCGACCCCCAGGGCGACCACTACCGGACCCGCATGACCCACACGCTCGAGACGACCGCGATCTCGCGCGTCGTCGCTCGCGCCCTCCGGCTCAACGAGGACCTGACCGAGGCGATCGGGCTCGGGCACGACATGGGGCACACGCCCTTCGGGCACGCGGGCGAGGACGCGCTCGACGAGGCCGTGCGCGAGCGGTTCGGCCGACGCTTCCGGCACAACGAGCAGTCGCACCGGATCGCGCTCTCGCTCAACCTCACGCACGAGGTGTGCGACGGGATCCTCACGCACACCGGCGAGCGCGAGCCGGAGTCGCTCGAGGGCAGGATCGTGCGCCTCGTGGATCGCGTCGCGTACATCAACCACGACATCGACGACGCCCTCCGATACGGGCTGCTCACCGAGGCCGACCTGCCGCGCGACGAGATCGCCGTCCTCGGCTCGACAGGATCCGCGCGGATCGACACGCTCGTCCACGACATCGTCGGAGCGTCGGAGGGCGTGGGCGACATCCGCCAGTCGGCCGAGGTGGGGGAGGCGATGCTCTCGCTGCGGGCGTTCATGTTCGAGCGGGTCTACCTCGGCCCGCAGGCGGAGCCGGAGCACGAGCGGGCGCACGAGGTGGTGCGGCGGATCTTCGACCACCTCGTCGAGCGCGGCGAGGACGTGGACGACGTCGTGGACTACGTGGCGGGGATGACCGACCGCTTCGCGCTGGGCTACGCCGACGCGCTCTGAGCCTCGCCCAGCGCTTCCTCAGCGAGCGAGACGTAGTGCGTCGCCCGCACCTCTCGGTAGAACGCGAGCGCCTCCTCGAGCGCGTCGCGACCCTCGGCGAGGCGACCGTCCTCGAGGAGCCGCAGGCCGGCGTACAGCCGAAGGTATGCCTGTGGCGCACGTGCTCCGGCGGTGCCGACCACGTCCGCCGCGTCGCTCAGATCTCCGGCGAACCCGAGCCGGACGGCTTCCCGCCAGCGGGGAGCACTGACCGCAGTGGACTCGCTCAGCGCTTCGTCGAGCGAGCCCAGGTCGAGCACGTCGGCGAAAGGTGCGAGCTGTGTCAACGCACCGTGTGGGCCGAACACCCGGACGATCGGCACGAGCTCGTCCACGACCTCGCGCGCGGTGTCGATCTGTCCCTGGGCGGCAAGCCGTGAGCAGAGCATGGCAAGCGCGCCGACGAACGATCCACGGTCGACTCGGTCACGGGAGATGTCGACGGCGATCCGTACGTCCTCCAGAGCGCCTTCCGGGTCTCCTCGCGCCTCACGGATCATCGCTCTGACCGTGCGCACGTTCGACTCCTGCGTGTGCGGCGAGCCGGCCTCGCACTCCGCGATGAACTCGTCTGCATGCTCGAGCGCCCGGTCCCAGCGCCCGAGCATGAAGTCGACCCAGATGCGGTTGCCCCGGGTGAAGCGGACGATCGACTTGTTCCCGAAGCGCTCACCGAGGCGCTGCGCCTCGGCGTAGAGCTCGTCCGTGCGCGGAATGTCGCCTTCGAACGTCGCGTACACGCCGAGGTTGTTCACGATCGCGGCAGCGATCGGCGAGTCGATCTCGAGTGCGAGCTCCAGCGCTTGCTCGATGTCAGGGGTGCCGGAGCCCGGGTCGAGATCGTTCTTCGCCATCCCCCTCGTCGTGAGCGCATGTGCGCGGATCTCGTCGAGACCGAGCTCGGCCGCCATCTCGAGCGCCGCCTCCGCGAGCTCCTTCCCCGCCTCGGACTCGTCGTCGAGCACGAGCATCCGCGCCGACGAGGCGAGGACGCGGGCGGCGGATGTGGACACGGAGTCGCCGACGAGCTCCTGCGCTCGGGCGAGATGCGCGCGGACCTCGTCGCCATGGCCACGGTCCCAGGCCACGTTGGCGAGGAAGCTCTCCGCCTCGCCGGCGCGCACGGAGTCACCGGCTGCGAGCAGCGCGTCGCGCGCGGCGACGAGGGCCTCAGCACGCCTGTCCTCGTCGTAGGCGTCGAACAGCGCTCGTGCGAGCCGGAACAGGAGATCGGGTCGCTCGTCGTCCTCCGGCCAGAGCTCGAGCGCCTCCGTGTAGAGCGCTGCGGCTGCCGCATGGCTGTTCAGACCGAACGCACGGTCGCCGGCGTCTCGAAGCGCAAAGCGCGTGCTCTCGATCAGAGCAGAGTGGTCGGCGCCGCTCACGCGAACGAGCTCGAGGGCAGACCGCCAGTGGTAGGCGCGCATCTCGGCGTGATCCTGAGGTCGTCCGAGAGACTCGATCCAGCGGGCCACGCGCCGATGCTTCTCCGCTCGCTCGGCGCGAGGGATCTGCCCGTACGCGACGTCACGGACGAGCGCGTGTGCGAAGGCGAGCTCGTTCTCGCCCTCAACCGAGGAGCGCCTCTGACGACGGACGAAGCCCTTGCGCTCCAACGAGTGGAGCGAGGGTGAGACGTCCCGCTCGTCGCGGCCGAGCGATCCGGTCCAGAAGACCTTGCCGACGACGGCCGCATCCTGGAGGAGCGCCTTCTCTCCCGAGGAGAGACCGTCGAGCCGGGCCGCGATGATGCCCTGGAGCGTCTCGGGGAGCGCGAGCTCGTCGGTCGACCTGCGCTCGACGTAGAGGTCGGCGAACTGCTCCGCGTACAGCGGGTTTCCGCCTGCGCGCTCGAGAAGCACCTTCTGCACCTCTGCAGGCAGTACCGAGCGGCCGAGCACCGTGCCGAGGAGCCGCGCGGTCTCGTCGTCGGTCAGTGGCGCGAGGGCGAGCGTGGTGGCGTTCAGCTTCCCGCCTCCCCAGCCGGGACGGCGCTCGAGCAGCTCGGGTCGGGCGGTCGCGACGACGAGAAGCGGCACGTCGGTAATCCAGTCCACGAGCTCGTCGACGAAGTCGAGCAGGCTCTCGTCCGCCCAGTGCAGGTCCTCGAAGACGAGGACGAGCGGGCGCTGGTCTGCGAGCCCCTCGAGGTACCTGCGCCAGGCCGAGAACGACTCGTTCCGTCTGTCACCGCCTAGCTCGGCCTCCCCCGCGAGCCCCACGAGCGCGAGGAGGTGGGACTCGACCCATCCGACCTCGGATTCCGGCACTGCGTCGGCGGCGGTCTGGTGCAGCTTCTCGGCGACGTGAGCGGGAGCGTCCTGCTCCGAGATGCCCGCCTGCGCCTTGACGATCTCTGCGAGTGCCCACAGGGTGATCCCGTCGCCGTAGGCGAGGCAGCGGCCCTGGCGCCACGTGATGAGCTCCGGGTCCGCGTCGACGATGCGCTGAAGCTCCCAGACGAGGCGGCTCTTCCCGATCCCGGGCACGCCGACGAGCGTGAGGAGCTGAGGGGCGCGCTGGTGCCGGGCACGTTCGAAGGTATCGCGGATGACTGCCAGCTCGCGCTCGCGGCCGACGAGGTCGGATCGCGCTTCGTGAGCGACGTCGACGCCGAAGCGCGAGTGCGCTACCTTCGCCTGCCAGACCTCGATCGGCGCGCTCTTGCCCTTCGCCTCGACGGGGCCCGCCTCCGCGTAGTCGATCGCCTGCCTCGTCGCCCGGTAGGTCGTCCCGTCCACCAGGACGCCGTTCACCGGGGCGGCGCTCTGCAGGCGGGCGGCTGTGTTGACGACGTCGCCGGACGCCATGCCTTCGCCGGCTCCGGGCTGCGCGTCGAGCCGCACGAGCGCCTCTCCGGTCGTGATCCCGACGCGCAGCTCGAGCCCTTCCTCGACCGCGAAGTCGCGGATCGCGAGCGCCGCGCGAACGGCCCGCTCGGGATCGTCCTCGTGCGCCGTCGGCGCGCCGAAGAGCGCCATCACCGCGTCTCCGATGAACTTCTCGACGGTGCCGCCGTGGCGCTCGAGCTCGTGCCGGACACGCTCGTGGTAGGGCCGAAGGAGCGCCTCGACGTCTTCCGGATCCATCGACTCCGTCTTGGCGGTGAAGCCGACGAGGTCGCAGAAGACGACCGTGACGACCTTGCGCTCGCGTCTCGGGGCGGTGGGCACGCGTAAGAGAGTACGGCGTGGGCGACGGTTAGTCTCAGCCCGTGGCGAGAATCAGGGACTCCTCGGTGCGAGACGTCGTCGCCGCGGCGGACATGGTCGAGGTCGTCTCCGGCCGGACGCAGCTCCGCCGTGCGTCCGGGTCGCGCTACACGGGCCGCTGCCCCTTCCACGAGGAGAAGACGCCGTCGTTCTCGGTGAACCCGGTCGACAAGCTCTACTACTGCTTCGGCTGCGGGAGGGGCGGCGACGTCATCTCCTTCGTCCGCGAGACGGAGAACCTCGACTTCGTGGGCGCGATCGAGTGGCTCGCGGAGCGCTTTCGCGTCCAGCTCGAGTACGAGGAGGTCTCGCCGAAGGTCGAGGCCGACCGCAGGAAGCGCGAGCGGCTGTACGCGCTCCTCGAGCAGACGACGACGTTCTTCGAGCGGCTGCTCTGGGAGGGGGACGGCGGTGCCCCCGTGCGCGAGTACCTCGCCGGGCGCGGGCTGGGGGAGGAGATCGCGAAGGAGTTCCGGCTCGGCCTGTCTCCGGGCCGCGGGCTCGCCGAGAAGGCACGGGAGCGCGGGTTCACGCAGGAGGAGCTCCGCGGAGCGGGGCTCGTGACGGTGCGCGGGAGCGACTACTTCCCGTGGCGCCTCATGTTCCCGCTGGCCGATGCCCGCGGCCGCGTCGTCGGGTTCCAGGCCCGCAAGCTCCGCGAGGACGACCCGCTGCGCGGCAAGTACGTGAACTCGCCGGAGGGAGACCTCTTCCACAAGGGATCGATCCTGTACGGGCTCCACCTCGCGAAGACGGCGATCGGGAAGGCCGACCACGCCGCGGTTGTCGAGGGGAACACGGACGTGATCGCGCTCCGGCAGGCGGGGTTCGAGCCGGTCGTCGCGTCGATGGGCACCGCGCTCACCGATCGCCAGCTCCGCGAGCTCGGCAGGCTCACGAAGAAGCTCTACCTCTGCTTCGACGCCGACGCGGCCGGGCAGGAGGCGACGCTGCGCGGCATGGAGCTCGCGGTCGGGCAGGGTTTCGACGTCAGGGTCGTCACGCTCCCTCCGGGCCAGGACCCCGCCGACTCGCCCGAAGGCTTCGCCGACCGCCTCGAGGGGGCGGAGAGCTACCTCGTCTACCGGGTACGGCTGGAGGTCGAGCGCGCCGCCGACAGGCAGGAGGCGTTCGTCCGTGCGCGGGAGGTGCTCGCCAAGGCCGAGGACTCGCCCGAGCGCCAGGAGGCCCTCCGGCTCCTGGCCGACCGCCTCGACCTTCCCCGCGAGACCCTCTCGGGACTGGCGCCGGCGCGGGGTGGCCGCGCGCGGGGAGGGGGAGAGACGACCCGGCTCCTCGACGCCGGCGACCGTCTCGAGCGGGACGTGCTCGCCGCCTGCGTCGCTCATGCGTCGCTCGTGCGCGGGCTCGCCGAGCTCTCACCCGATCACTTCGACTCCGAGCCGAACCGGCGCTTCCGCGCGGCGCTCGTCTCGGGCAAGGACGATCCGGAGCTGACCGCGCTCCGCGCGGAGCTCGATGCGCGGGCCGCGCAGGAGGCGATCGACGAGCGGACCGGGGCGGAGCTCCTCCTCCGCCTCCGCGAGCGGAAGCTCAAGCGCGACCTCGCCGGCGCCGACCTCGCCCGGACGACCGAGCTGCAGGCGCACCTCTCGAAGGTGCGTCAGGCGCTGGCCGAGCTGACGTAGCCGAGCTCGCGGAGGAGGTCGCCGGCCTCGTCGAGCACGTCGGCGAGCTGCCCCTCGTCGAGGTCGCGCTCCCAGCGGCCGACCGACTCCGCGTGGACGCGCCCGAGCGCCGCGCCGAGCCGGCCGACGGGCGCGTCGAGGTAGCCCGCAAGCTCTTCCGCCACCTCCGTCGGCGCCGTGGCCAGGCGCTCGTACCGGACTTCGTGGACCGGGACACCCGAGGCCCGGACCGCCGTCAGGTACGCCCTCCAGACCCACGCCGCGCGCCGGGCGTCACTCGCTCGCTCGAACTCCTCGCGGCGCTCGGGCTCGACCCAGAAGCGCGCGTGCGACCCGTACGCGACACCGGCATCGTCGGCCGCCGTCTGCCCCGGTCGCAGCCAGCGCTTCTCGAGCAACGAGCAGACGACGTCCCGGCCGTCGCGGACGAGGTGGACGACGCGCGCCTCCGGGAAGGCGATCGGGACGGCGCGGAGGAGGTGAGCGACCTCGGGCGTCTGCTCGACGGGGCGCACGGACCCGACGAGCCCGGCGCGCCTCGCGACGCGGAGGATCCGTCGGAGCTCGCGAGCGGCCTCGTCGGGCTCCAGCGCCGCGAGCCCGGGCACGGCGGCCTTGAGCGGGGGGACCTCGCCGAGGTCGACGAAGCCCGGCAGCGACCCGATTGCACCGGCGGTGAACGTCGTGCCGGAGCGGGGCGATCCCACGACGAAGACGAACCGGTCGTCGAGCGGGCCGAGCCGCTCGCGGAGCGAGGCGCCGCGCCTCGGGAGGAGGCGCTTCGTGACCCTGAGGTTCAGGGAGACGGACCGCACGAGGCTCGGCACGGGGCGATTGTCGCAGCCCCGTTGGCCCGCGCCGTTGACAGCCGGTCGGCCGTGGGCCACCCTTCAGGGACGTCGGCTCCGGGAGGCGCGCGTGGGAGAGAGGTCGTGAAGGCGATCGTCGTGACCCTGGCGGGCGCGGCGACGCTCCTGCTCACCGGAGTGGCCGCGTCGGCGACCGCGTACGCCGACGCCGAGGGCGACGCGAACACGCCCGCGGACATCGTCTCCGTCGGCGCCGTGGACGGGCCGGGGGGCACGATCGTCGTCACCGTCGACGTCGCGAACTACCGCGCCATGCCTCCGAACAGCTCGTTCAGCCTCTGGTTCGACGTCGACGCGAGCCCTGCGACCGGGAATGCGGAGGGCCGCGAGGCGCGCATCCGCTTCGACGCGAGCGGGCAGGTCGGCCTCCAGCTCTGGAGCGGCACGCGGCTCGTCGACCAGCCGCCGACCGGGATCTCCGGCACCTTCGCGGACGCCCGGCTCGCGCTCTCGGTTCCTCGCTCGACGCTCGGAGTCGCCGGCGCGTTCGGTCTGTACGTGGTGAGCTCGCGTGGCCAGCCCGCCGGCAACGGGGAGTTCGTCTCCTCTGATGCGGCACCCGACAGCGGAAACTACAGCGGCCCGAGCCCCGGCCGGTTCAGCGATCCCGCCGGCGACCACCACGAGGCGCCGGACATCGCCGAGATCCGCGTCAGCGAGTCGGACGACGGCTGGGTGGAGTTCGCCGTCTCGATGCCCAACTCCGTCCAGCTCCCCCGCTCGCCCGTGGTCGGGATCTCCATCGACGCCGACGACGACCTCGCGACGGGCGACTCCGGGGCGGACCTCGGCGTCACCGCGCGCGGCTCGGACGTGGTCGTGGACCGGTGGAGCGAGCGCTCCCGCTCGTGGGTGCCCGACATCGACGACCCCAGGGTCCGCGCGCAGGTTGCCGGGCCGGTCGTGACCGTCGGCGTCCACCGCAGCGAGCTGGGTGCGGGCGCCCGGTTCGGCTTCGCCGTCCTCGCGGCGGGGCTGGCGTCCGGGAACGGGTTCACGGGCGTGGACGTGACGCCCGACGGCACGCGCTTCTTCCGCTACGTGCTCCAAACGGGGTCCGAGGTCACGCTCGTCGCGGGCACGCCGAGAGCGACGCCGGCCCGTCCCGTGCGCGGCTCGAGGCTCGTGATCGCGACGACGGTGTCCCGATCGGACGGGGCCCCGATCCGGTCCGGGTCGGTGGGCTGCGTGGTGCGGGCCGACGGGAAGCGAGTCGTCGCGACCGGGCGCTTCGCGAACGGGCGCGCGACGTGCTCGCTCACGGTGCCCAAGAAGGCGAAGCGCATCTCGGGCACGATCACCGTCAGGGCGGACGGGATCACGTCGCATGCGCCGTTTTCGTATCGCGTCCGCTGATCGGTGTCGGGCTCGCGGGAGCCCGAGCGGCGGCCGAGACGATGCACGGCCGCCGCTCGTCTTGCTCGCTCCTTCCGCGAGGAGGTCGGACGGGGGTCGCTACGCCTTCGCCGGGTGGGCAACGACCTTGGCCGCGGTCAGCGCGGGCGGGGTCTGGCCCTCGAGGTCGGCCTTGCACGCGCGGGCCTGCACGAGCACGCGGTCGCCGGCGACGAGATCGGAGACGGCCTTCTTCCCCTGCCGCCGCACTTTCGTGCTCGCGTCGACGGCGACGGTCGCCGAGCCCGCCGTCACGTACGCGCGCGCCCAGCGATTCCCGCCGGTAACGGCCAGGGTCAGCGAGCTGGCCGACACGCTCGTGAGCGAGCCCTTCAGCACGACGGTCACCTTCGGCTTGCAGGCGTCACCCGTGGTTGCAGGCTTGCCCTTGCCGGCAGGGGGGGCGGCCACCGCAGCGGAGACACAGACGCCCGCTGCGAGCAGTCCTGCGAGAAGCACCTTCACCTTCATTTCCGTCTCCTCTCGGGAGTGGGACGTGCACCCGGAAGACGCGCCCGGGGCCGGAAACTTGCGGCGGAGTGCTGGAATCCCTCGGTCCAGCCACCCCGACGGGGTGAGACGGCCGAGGCCTCGCCCTCGCGACTCCCCAGGTTGGACTCGAACCAACAACCCTCCGGTTAACAGCCGGATGCTCTGCCAATTGAGCTACTGGGGAAGGCTGCCGACGGATTCTACCCGCGCGTCGTGAGGCCTCCCCGGGACGGAGGAGCTCGGACGGGCGTGGCGAAAGAGAGCGGATGCGCCGCTTCGCCGTCAGCGGCGGGGCGCTCCTCCTGTGCGTCCTCGCCCTCGCTCCGAGCGGGCTCGCGGCGAGCCCGCGGATCGCCGCGCTCCAGGTCGGGCTGAAGGCGCACGGGCTCGACCCCGGGCCGGTGGACGGCGTGCGAGGATCGCGAACGATCGGCGCTCTCCTCGCCTTCCAGCGGCGGCACGGGCTCCCGGCGACCGGGAGGCTGGGGCCGAAGACGCGGCTCGCGCTCGGCACGAGAGGCCGGCCGCTGCTCGGCCGGCGCGAGCTCTCGGTCGGCGCGGTCGGCTGGGACGTCGCCGTGCTCGAGTTCCGGCTCCGCCGGTTCGGGCTCCCGGCGTCCGAGGTGGACGGTCGCTTCACCCCCCGGACGGGAGCCGCTCTCGCCCGCTTCCAGCGAGGTCGCGGGCTGGCCCCGGACGGCATCGCCGGCCCGCACACGTACCGCGCGCTCGCCGGTCGCGCGCCGACGGTCTGGCACGTCGTGAAGCCGGGCGAGAGCTTCTTCTCGATCGCCATGCGCTACCACGTGAGCCCGTGGCGGCTCGCGCAGCGGAACCGGGTCGAGCTCACGAGCGTGATCGTCCCGGGGCAGCGGCTCGCGCTCCCGAAGGGCGCACGCGTCACGGCGTCGGCGGCCGCCGGGCCGCCGGCGAGCCAGGACACCGTGCGAGCCGCCATCGATCACTGGTCCGGCGTCTACGGCGTGGATCCCAAGCTCGCGCGGGCGCTCGCGTGGATGGAGTCCGGGTTCCAGCAGGACGTCGTCTCGAACGTGGGCGCCGTCGGCGTCATGCAGCTTCTCCCCGAGACGTGGGAGTTCGTGGACACAGTGCTGCTCGGGGTGAGAACGCCACGCGACTACCGCGGCAACGTGCGGGCCGGGGTCCGGTACCTCCGCTGGCAGCTCGACGAGTTCGACGGGAACGTGCGGCTCGCGCTCGCGGGCTGGTACCAGGGGGCGCGGGCCGTGCGCGAGCGCGGCCTCTACGACGAGACGAAGGAGTTCGTCCGCATCGTGCTCGCGCTCTACGGCACCGTCTGAGCGAGCGGCGCCACTGCGGCGTACGCACGCCGCGCCGCCTCCTCGGGCGGAAGCCCCCAGAAGCGCTCGGGCGTCGAGAAGATCTCGACGTCGAGCGTCCCGTTCCAGCCCGCGGCGCGGAGGGCGTCCACGATCTCCGCCGAGCGCGTCCCGCCCTCGCCCGGAAGGACGCGGTCGGTACGGCCCGGCTCGCGCGGTTCGTCCGCGACGTGGAGCCCCGTCACCCGGTAGGCGATTGCCGCGATCGCGGCCGGCTCCTCGTGCCAGAGGTTGTAGGTGTCCACCATCACGCCGACGTCCTCGAGGCCTGCCTCGGCGAGGAGCGCGAGCGCGTCGGCAACGGTGTTCACGAACGAGACGGTCTCGCGCTGATGCGGCGTCGCCGGCTCGAGGCCGAAGCGCACGCCTTCCTCGCGCGCGGTCGTCGCGACCCGCCGCAGGCCGTCGACGACGAGCCTCCGGGCGTCCGCGTCGCTCCGGTCGCCGATCGGGCCGGTGAGGCAGAGGACCGACTCGGGCGCGTAGCGCGCCAGACGACGGACCGACGCGCAGAGTGCCTCGACCCGCTGCTCCACGTCCGGCGGTCCCTCCATCCCGGGCAGGGCCAGAGGGAGGATCGAGGGCACGAGCGGCACGCAGTTGGAGACGGCGAGCCCCGCGTCGCGCAGGAGGGCGAGGTTCGCTCCGTCGTCGTCGGGCAGCTTCAGCTCCCAGATGCCGATCCCGTCGAACCCCGCTCCGGCATAGGCCGCCACGTCCTCCGCGAAGGAGGCGGCGACGGTCGAGATCTCGGAGAGCGAGAGCCTCATCGCCCGACCACCGGTACCTTCGCGAGCAGGCGGCGGTGGATCGGGGGCTTCGTGAGCTCCTTGTAGACGAGGTAGCCGGAACCCGCGCCGAGGCCGGGGCCGGGATGCGTCGACGCCCCGATGTGCCAGAGCCGGTCGACGGGTGTCGCGTGCCCGGGCGCCTGTGCGAGCGGGCGGAAGAGGAAGTTCTGGTCGAGCGCGCACGAGCCGCCGTAGATGTCGCCGCCGACGAGGTTCACGTTCAACGCCGCGATGTCGGCGGGGGAGAGTGCGACGCGGCGGATCGTCGCGCGCTCGAGGTTGCGAAGGTGGCGCCCGAGCCGCTCGGTGATCCGGTCGGCGTAGGCCTCTCTCAGCTCCTCCGTCCAGGACCCGTCACCGACGTCGAGCTCGCCGGCGGCGTCGCCCTTGACGCGCCCGGCGGGGAGCTCCTGCAGCTGTGCCCAGACGATCCAGGAGCCCTCGGGGCCGCGCGAGGTGTCGACGGCCATCGGCTGCCCGCACACGATCGTCGCCTCGGCGGGGAGGAGGCCGCGCTCCGCTTCGTTGACGGCGCGGGAGACGCCGTCGAGGCCGGGGGTGACGTGGACGATCGCCGTGCGCGCGAGCCGCTCGTCGCCGTTCCAGTCCGGTGGCTCGCTCAGGGCGAAGTGGACCTGCATCTCGCCGCGCCCGTACCGGTACCGGCTCGCGGCGCGCGCGACCTCGGCGGGAACCTCTCCCGCGCCGAGGAGGCCGCCGTAGAGCTGCGTCGGGGTCACGCTCGCGACGACGGCGCGCTCCGCGCGGATCGTCTCTCCGCCCGTGAGGCGGACGGCGGTCGCCGTTCCGTCCGCGACGAGGATGCGCTCCACCTCCGCGCCCGTGCGCACGTCGCCACCCGCGTCGCGCACGATCCCGGCGAGCGCGTCCACGAGCACGACGCCGCCGCCCTTCGGGACGGGCATGCCTCCGAGCTGGAGCGCGCAGGCGATGACCTGCGTCATGAACCCCGAGGTCGCCTGGTCCGGGCCGAGCCCGGTGTGGAGCACCCACGGGGCTAGGAGCCCGTGCGCCGCGTCCGACTCGAACGTGTCGCCGAGCCAGTCGCGACAGGTCGTCAGCACCGAGGCGAGGTACGCGAGCATCCCCCGCCGACCGAACCGTCGCAGGGCCTGTCGCCCGAGCCCGAGCCCGGCCGGCGACCAGAGCTCGACGCCGAGCACGCCGAACGACAGGTCGGCGTTCGCCATGAAGTCGTCGAACATGGCCTGCCAGGCGGACCCGTCGGCAGCGGCGTGGCGGGCGAGCTCGGCGACGTTCTCCTCCAGGCTCGTCGTGAGGAACGCGCTCGATCCGTCCGGGAACGCCGTCGCCGTCGGGAGCTCCGTGTTCAGGTACTCGACTCCGCGCCGGTCGAGCTCGTCCTTCAGCTCTGCGTACGCGGGCGACCCCGTGAACAGGGGGTGCCAGGAGGCGAGGAGCTCGTGCGTGAACCCGGGCGCGGTGAGGTCGGCCTCGGTCCGGATGCACCCTCCGGCGCGGTCGGAGCGCTCGAGCACGCAGACGCTCCAGCCAGCCCGTGACAGGAGCGCGGCGCCGGCGAGCGAGTTGATCCCCGCCCCCACGAACACGGCGTCGAACGTCTGCATGCGCCGGGACGCTACCAAGGCGGTTCCCGCTTGACATGTCACCACGAGGTGTGACTGAATCCCCGCATGCTTCTCCGCGAGGTCGAGTACGCCCGGCCGGCGACGGTCGACGAGGCGGTCTCCCTGCTCGCGGCGCACGATGGCGCGCGCGCCCTCGCGGGCGGCCAGACGCTCGTGAACGTCATGAAGGCGCGGGCGGCGGCTCCGGAGGTCCTCGTCGACCTGCAGGACCTCTCGGAGCTCCGGGAGATCGGCTTCTCGTCCGACGGGATGCTCGAGATCGGCGCGATGGTCACCTACGCGCAGCTCGCGGGCTCGTCGGAGGTGGACGTCGCCCGTCCGATCCTCGCCGAGGTCGCCGCGACGATCGCCGACGTTCAGGTTCGCAACCGCGGGACGGTCGGAGGCAACGTCTGCGTCGCCGACCCGACGAACCACCTGCCGCCGCTCCTCGTCGCCCTCGACGCGGCGTTCACGATCCGCGGGCAGGACGGCGAGCGAACGGTCTCGGCCGGGGACTTCTTCCTCGGCGTGTACCTGACCGCGGTCCGCGAGGGGGAGCTCCTCACGAAGGTCTCGGTGCCGCCCTCGAGCGGCGCCGGCGACGGGTTCGCCGGCCTCACGCTCGGGCGGCACGGGACGTACATCGCGAATGCGGCCGCGACGATCTCCGACGACGGCGTGCGGATCGCGCTCGGCTGCGTCGACGCCGTCCCCGTCCGCGCGACGGCGATGGAAGAGCGGCTCGCGGGCAGCGACTTCTCGAAGGAGTCCGTCAGGGCCGCGGCGGAGGGCCTCGGAGCGACGCTCGACCCGCCCGGTGACGTCCACGCCTCCGCCGACTACCGCCGCTCGCTCGCGGAGACGTCCGCCGTCCGCGCGGTCCTCGAGGCCGCGAGCCGGAGAAAGGAGTAGCTGTGGGAGAGCCCGTCGGCTCGAAGGTGATCGCGCTCGAGGTCAACGGCGAGCGGTACGAGCTCGAGGTCCCGGCGCGGCGGCTGCTCGTGCACGTCCTCCGGGACGACCTGAACCTCACGGGCACGCACGTCGGCTGCGACACGGGGAACTGCGGCGCCTGCACGATCCACCTCGACGGCGAGGCGGTGAAGAGCTGCATGCTGCTCGCGATCCAGGCCGAAGGCTCGTCCATCACGACGGTCGAGGGGCTCGCGGCCGACGGCGAGCTGACGCCGCTACAGCGGGCGTTCTCCGAGAGCCACGCGCTCCAGTGCGGGTACTGCACCCCGGGGATGCTGATGAGCGCGAGCGCCCTGCTCGCGTCGAACCCGAGTCCGAGCGAGGACGAGATCAGGGTCGCCCTCCAGGGCAACATCTGCCGCTGCACCGGCTACTGGAACATCGTCGAGGCGGTCTCCAGCGCGGCGAGTGGAGGGCACGCGTCGTGACGACGGTCGAGACGCAGCCGAAGACCGCGGAGGAGCGGGCGCTCGAGAAGGGCTTCGTCGGCCAGGACTACCCGCGGAAGGAGGACCGCCGGCTCCTCCAGGGGCAGGGGGTCTTCACGGACGACATCAAGCGCTGGGGGATGGGGTACGTCCACTTCCTGCGCTCGCCGCACGCCCACGCGAAGATCCTCTCCGTCGACGTCTCGAGAGCGCTCGAGATCAAGGGCGTCTACGGAACGCTCACCGGCGACGAGGTCGCGCTCCAGACCGATCCCTTCTTCCAGATCGCGAGCGACCCGGGCGCGAAGGTGCGTGACTACGCGCTCGCGGTTGGCAAGGTGCGGTACGTAGGAGAGCCGGTCGTCGCGGTCGTCGCGGAGACCCGCGAGCTCGCGCGGGACGCGTCCGAGCTCGTCGAGGTCGAGTACGAGCCGCTGCCGGTCCTCGTCGACGCGCGCCGCGCGCTGGACGAGGACGCGCCGGTCCTGCACGAGGAGTGCGGTGGGAACATGTCCTGGCACGGCGTCTACGAATGGGGCGACCTGGAGGCGGCGTTCGCCGAGGCCGACCACGTCGTGAAGATCTCGGAGCTCCACTTCGACCGCTTCAACTCGACGCCGCTCGAGGCCGACGCGGCGCTCGTCGAGTACAACCGCGGCACCGGGCAGTGGACGCTCCACTGCAACAACCAGTTCCCCGGCTTCGCGATCATCATGATGGGCCCGGCGCTCCGCGTCGGGCTCGACAAGCTCCGCTTCGTCACGCAGGACATCGGCGGCGGCTTCGGGAACAAGATCACCTCCCACCCGCAGCTCGTCGCCTGCTGTCTCCTCGCGCGGAAGCTCAACCGGCCCATCCAGTGGACCGAGTGGCGCACCGAGTTCCACCAGTCGATGTCGCACGGGAACGAGCGCTGGTTCC
>CAZODN010000037.1:0-21683 GCA_964578545.1 uncultured Gaiellales bacterium | reverse complement strand
CCTCGTGCTCGAGCTCGGCGAGCGGTCGAGCCTCGCCGACGCGCTCGCGGCGCTTCGCGACGAGGCCTCGGCGCTCGTCGCGGACGAGTCCGCCACCGCGACCCAGCGGGGCAACGCCGCCGAGGTCCTGAGGGCCGTGACGCCCGGGTCGCCGCCCGAGCGCGTCGTCGACCTCTCGGCCTTCGCGTGCCGGGGAGCGCGGGCGTCGGCCTACGAGGCTGCCCGCAGGGCCGCCGAGCGGGCCGCCCTGGAGGAGCTCGCCGCGCTCGACCGCGACCTCCTCCAGGAGCTGCTGGAGGGGTTCGCGCGGGAGTACGAGGCGGCGAAGCGCCGGGAAGGCGTGGTGGACTTCGAGGACCTCCAGCTCCACGCCCGGGACCTCCTGCGCCACGACGACCGGGTGCGCGAGGAGATCCAGCTCCGCTTCCGCCTCGTCATGGTGGACGAGTTCCAGGACACGAACCGGCTCCAGTGCGAGCTCATCGACCTCGTCGCGCACCCGGAGCTCACCGAGGTCTTCACCGTGGGCGACGAGTTCCAGTCCATCTACGGCTTCCGGCACGCGGATGTGGAGGTCTTCCGCGAGCGGCGCGCACAGGCGTCCAACCTGCTCGCGCTCACGAAGAACTACCGGTCGCGACCGCAGGTGCTCGCCGCGGTCAACTACCTGTTCGCGGACGCGTTCGGCGACGAGTACCAGCCGCTGACCGCGTCCGCGGAGTTCGCGGACCCGGTGTTCGGTCACCCGGTCGAGCTCCTCGTGACGGACAAGTCGAGCTACGCCGACGCGGGCGAGCACTGGCGCCAGGGCGAGGCGCGGGCCATCGCGCGTCGCGTGCGGGAGCTCGTCGACACGGGTGCGGCGACCCCGGGCGAGATCGTCGTGCTCTTCGCGGCCGGAACCGACGCCGAGGTCTACGAGGAGGCGCTCAGGCGCGAGGGCCTCCCGACGTACCGCGCCACGGGGCGCGGCTACTTCGGGCAGCAGCAGGTCGTCGACCTGCTCGCGTACCTGCGCCTTCTCCACAACCGCTACGACGACGTCGCACTCGCGACGGTCCTGGCCTCGCCCTTCGTCGGCGTGTCGAACGACGCGCTGGTCCTCATCCGCCGCAACGCGACGCGCCGGCCCCTCTTCACCGCGCTCGAGCGCGCCTTGCCGGACGGGCTGTCGGAGAGCGACGCGAGGCTCCTCCGCGCGTTCCTCCAGCGCTACGAGCGCCTGGTGCGCGCAGCGCAGCGCCTCGGCTTGGAGGCGCTCTGCGAGCGGGTCGTGGCCGACCACGACTACGACCTCGCCGTGCTCGCGCGCTGGGACGGCTCGCGGCGCTTCGCGAACATGCGCAAGCTCGCGCGGCTCGCGCGCGAGTACGAGGCGATCCGCGGCGCCGACGTCGCGGGCTTCACACGCTTCGTCCGGGAGCAGGAGGCACTCGGCGCGCGCGAGCTCGAGGCGGTCTCGGAGGAGGAGGGGGCCGGCGCCGTGCGGCTGCTCACGATCCATGCCGCGAAGGGCCTCGAGTTCAAGGTCGTCATCGTTGCGGACGCCGGACGCGACACGGGCGGGCCCCGCAGCCCGGACGAGATCGTCGCCCTGTCCGACGGCCGCTTCGGCTTCCGAACGGTGCACCCGACCCGCGGGCGACGGGAAGCGGTCTTCGCATGGGACGAGGTGAAGGTCGCGGCCGAGGAGCAGGAGCGCCGCGAGCGGCTCCGCCTCTACTACGTCGCGATGACGCGCGCGATCGACCGGCTCGTCGTCTCCGGCGCGCTCGACCCGGGGCGAAGCGCCGACCGGCAGACGCCGATCGGCTGGGTCGTCGAGCGCCTCGATGCGCACGAGAGCGTCGTCTCGGCCGGAGCGGGCCCGGTCGAGCTCGAGCGCGGCGACGCGCGTTTCCTGCTCACGGTCCGGCGGTTCGAGGAGCGCGAGGGAGAGGCCGTCGTCGCCGCGGAGCCCGGGGCCGAGCCCGCGGAGGAGAGCCAGCTCCGGCTCTTCGTCGAGCCTCGGGCGGGCGCTGCCGGCCCTGGGCTCGAGCTTCCCGTCCTGGAGGAGGTCCCGGCACCGCCGAGGCACGACGTCCGCCGCCTCTCGTACAGCGCGCTCGCGCTGCATGCACGCTGCTCGTACCGCTACTACGCGGAGCGCGTGCTCGGGCTCGCCCCGGTTGCCCGCGCCGTGAACGGTGACGTCGGCGACGGCGACGGTACGGGCGTCGCGGCGACCGAGCTCGGGGACGCCGTCCATCGTCTGCTCGAGGCGGTACCCCTCGACGCGCCTGTCCCGCCGCCGCGGGACGACCTCGACCGGACGGTCCGCGAGTGGTACCCGTCGGTCACGGAGGCGGAGCTCGCGCGCGTCGCTGCCCTCGTGGACGCCTTCTGCTCCTCGTCGCTCGCCCGGCGCCTCGCTGGGCTCGCGGGGGCGCGCCCGGAGCGGCCGTTCTCGTTCGAGCAGGACGGCGTCCTCCTGCACGGCCGCCTCGACGTCCTCTGGAGCGACGGCGAGCGATCCCTCGTCGTCGACTACAAGTCGAACCTCCTCGGCGGCGCCGAGCCGGCGCAGGTCGTCGAGGAGGAGTACGAGACGCAGCGGCTCGTGTACGCGCTCGCGTGCCTGCGGGCGGGGGCGGCGGAGGTCGAGGTCGTGTACCAGTTCCTCGAACGGCCCGAGGACGTCGTGTCCAGGACCTTCGTTGCCGACGACGAGCCGGAGCTCTCGCGCGCGCTCTCGGCCGCGATCGCGCGCATCCGGGCAGGCGAGTTCACCCCGACTCCCAGCGAGTTCGCCTGCTCGGACTGCCCGGCGCTCGACCTGCTCTGCGCCGGGCCGCGCCTGTCCGCTCGGTAGCCTCGGATCGTGCGCGTCGCGGCGCTGTCCGACATCCACGGCAACCTGCCGGCGCTGGAGGCCGTCCTCGCCGAGGTCGAGCATGAGGGGGTCGAGCGTGTCGTCGTCGCGGGGGACAGCATCTCGGGGCCCTGGCCGGTCGAGGTGCTCGAACGGCTCCTCGAGCTCGATGCGCTCGTCGTCCGGGGGAACGCCGACCGGCACGTCCTCGACGCCGACGGCGGCGTCGGCGACCCGGAGGCAGGCCTCGCGCGCTGGTGCTCCGCACAGCTCGGCCGGAGCCGCCTCGAGACCGCGGCAGGCTGGCCCCTGACGCGCGAGCTCACGATCGACGGGCTCGGACGCGTCGTGGTCTGTCACGCGACCCCGTCCTCCGACGAGATCATCTACACGTCGATCACGCCGACGAGTGCCCTCGCACGTCTCCTCGGAGGCGTGGAGGCGGACGCGGTCGTCTCCGGCCACACGCACATCCAGTTCGACAGGCGTCTTCCGGGCGGGCCGCGGGTCGTCAACCCCGGAAGTGTCGGCATGCCCTACGAGGGTCTCCGGGGCGCCTTCTGGGCCATCCTCGGACCGGACGTCGAGCTCCGGCGGACGGAGTACGACGTCGAGGCGGCCGTCTCGGCCATCCGGGCGCGCCGGGCTCCCGTTCGCGAGGAGCTGTTGACCCTGCTCCTCGAGCCCATGGACCGCGACGAGGCGACGGCGGAGTTCGAGCACCTCCGTGGCGCGTTGCTAGGTCGGGGAAGCGCGCCGCCGCGAGCTCGGCCGGCGGCGCGAGCGGATCGGCCCGATCCTCGAGCGGCTCGCCGCCGAGCACGCGGACGCCGAGATCGCGCTCCGGTTTCGCTCGGACCTCGAGCTCCTCGTCTCCGTGATGCTCTCGGCGCAGACGACGGACGTGAACGTCAACCGCGTCACGCCGGCCCTCTTCCGGAAGTACCGCAAGCCCGAGGACTACCTATCCGTCCCCGTCGAGGAGCTCGAGCGCGACATCTACACGACGGGATTCTTCCGCCAGAAGGCGAAGGCGATCCAGGGGACGATGCGGATGCTCCTCGAGGAGTACGACGGCGAGGTGCCGCGACGGCTCGAGGACCTCGTTCGTCTGCCCGGAGTGGCGCGCAAGACCGCCAACGTCGTCGCGGCGGAGCTCGGGCACGCGCAGGGGATCGTCGTGGACACGCACGTCCGTAGGCTCTCGCAGCGGCTCGGGCTCACGAGCCACGACGACCCGGTGAAGATCGAGCGCGACCTGCAGACGGTCGTGCCGCGACCGGACTGGGCCCGCTTCCCGCACCTCCTCATCTGGCACGGGCGTCGTGTCTGCGACGCCCGGCGGCCGCGCTGCGAGGCGTGCGTGCTCGAGGACCTGTGCCCGGCGAGCCGCGTCGAAGGACGACGTAGCGGGCGCTCACGGGCTCGAGGCTAGGCTCGGCGGCGGACGGGGCTCCGCGTCACGCGGAGGCGGCCGCCACGTCGGCGCGGTGCTCCTGCTCCTCGAGCCAGCGCTGCGCGTCGAGCGCGGCCATGCAGCCGGAGCCGGCGGCGGTGATCGCCTGGCGGTACGTGTGGTCCTGGACGTCCCCGGCCGCGAAGACTCCCTCGACGTTCGTCCTCGTGGACCTGGGCTCGGTCACGAGGTAGCCCTGCTCGTCGTGGTCGAGCCAGTCGAGGAAGAGCGCGGTGTTCGGATCGTGCCCGACCGCGACGAAGAGGCCGTCCGCGGCGATCTCGCGCGTCTCGCCCGTGACGGTGTCGCGAAGCCGGACGCCGGTCATGTGCCCTTCCTCGACGCCGAGGACCTCGTCGACGACGGCATTCAGCACGAGCTCGACCTTCTCGTTCGCCCGCGCCCGGTCGACCATGATCGGGGACGCCCGGAACTCGTCGCGCCGGTGGACGATCGTGACCTTGCTGGCGAACCGGGTGAGGAACGTCGCCTCCTCCATGGCGGAGTCGCCGCCGCCGACCACGACGACGGCCTTGTCGCGGAAGAACGCGCCGTCGCACGTCGCGCAGTACGAGACGCCGCGTCCCTGGAGGGTCTGCTCCGAGGGGAGCCCGAGCTGGCGGGCACTCGCCCCGGTCGCGACGATCACGGCTCGCGCGCGGTACTCGTCGCTTCCGACCCGGATCCGGAACGGGCGCTCGGAGAAGTCCACGCTCGTGACGTCGTCGGTGACGAACTCCGTGCCGAAACGCTCGGCCTGCCGACGGAAGTCCGCCATCATCGTCGGCCCCATGACGCCGTCGGGGTACCCGGGGTAGTTCTCGACGTCGCTCGTGATCATCAGCTGCCCGCCCCAGTTGAACCCCTCGATCACGAGCGGTCGCAGGTTGGCGCGCGCGGTGTAGAGGGCCGCGGTGTAGCCGGCCGGGCCGCCGCCGATGACGATCACGTCGCGGACGTCGCTCATTGGCCCGTACGTTAGCCGCGCGGGGTGGTCACGCCGCGTCGGCTGCGCCGGCGACGGGCTCGATCGCCGGCTGGGCAGGGTCGACGAGCTCGGCGGCCGCGAGCGGCCGCGTCTGGCGCTCGATCGGCACGAGCTCCGGCGGCTCGATGCCCGTGATCCCGTGCCTCTCGAAGCGGCGTGCCTGGACGAGCACCTGGCGCTCGAGCGAGCCGACGGTCTCGTTGTACGCCTTCACGGCCCCGTCCAGCGAGCGGCCGAGCTTGGAGACGTGCGCCCCCATCGTCGCCAACCGCTTGTAGAGCTCGCGCCCGAGCTCGCTCACCTCTCGGGCGCTCTCGGCGATCGTCTCCTGCTGCCACCCGTAGTGGACGGCGCGCAGGAGCCCGATGAGGTTCGTCGGCGACGCGGGGATGACGTTGTTCGCCACCGCGAGCTCGACGAGTGACGAGTCCTGCTCCAGCGCTGCCCGCAGGAAGGTCTCGTCCGGGAGGAACATGACGACGAACTCCGGCGTCGCCGGGAGCTGCCGCCAGTACGCCTTCTGCCCGAGCCGCTGGATGTGCTCGCGCACGTGCCGGGCGTGGTCGGCGAGGCTCGCGCGCCGCTCCTCGTCGGTCGCGTCCTCGCGCACGGCGTCGAGGTACGCGACGAGCGGGACCTTGGAGTCGATGACGATCTGCTTCGAGCCGGGGAGGCGGACGATCACGTCCGGGCGGAGGACGTTGCCTTCTGCGTCCGTCGTCGACGCCTGCTCCTCGAAGTCGCAGTGCTCGACCATGCCCGCCAGCTCGATGACGCGGCGGAGCTGGATCTCTCCCCACCGCCCCCGCACGTGCGGAGCCCGGAGTGCGGTCGCCAGGTTGCCGGTCTCGGTGCGGAGTCGCTCCTGGTCGGAGCGGAGCTGGCGCACGCTCTCGTTCAGGGCGCCGTAGGCCTCCTGGCGGGCGCGCTCGACACCCTGGATCTGCTTGTCGATCCGCTCGAGCGACTCCTTGAGCGGCGCGACCTGGCCCTGGAGCCGCGACTCGGCGAGCTCGAGGAACCGCGCGCTGTTCGCGTCGAGCGCCTCGGCCGAGAGCGCCTTGACGGCGGTCGCCATGCGCTCGTCCATGGACGCGCGCTCCACCTCGAGGGCGGCCTGCGCCGCCGCGAGCTGGCGCCCGAGGTCGACGACCTCGGCGGCTCTCCGCCTGCGATCCGCGAGCGCCGGGCGCACGGCGACGAGAACCGCAAGGGCACCGACAGCCAGACCGATGAGAAGAGCGACGATCGTCATCGAGCCACCTCACGGTAGTCCCGCGGCCGGATGGCGCTTCTTACGCAACGGAGCGTGAACCGAGGCCGTTGCTACGCTCGCGCGCCATGGCGCAGAAACCCCGCGTCCAGGCGCCGAAGCAGCGCTCCGGAGGCCCCGACGGAGGAGGGAGTCGCACGCGTCTCGCCGCCGCCGTCGTCGTCGGCGTGCTCGCGGCGGCCGTCCTCGGCGGCGTGCTCTTCCTGGCGCTCGGGCAGGCGAGGAGCGGGCCGGACGTCGAGCTCGTGCGCGCGAACCTGGAGACGGCCGGGTGCACGCTCCAGGCGGCGAAGGTTCTCCCCGGGGAGCATTCGATCACGGACCCGAGCCGGACCTCCGCGAAGTGGAACACCGACCCCCCGACGAGCGGCCCGCACTACGCGATCGCGGCGATCTTCGGCAGCTACGAGGAGGAGCTCGAGCTGGCCCGCCTCGTGCACAACCTCGAGCACGGCGGTGTCTACATCCTCTACGGGAAGGACGTCCCGCGGGCAACCGTCGACCAGCTCCGCGCGTTCTACGCCGACCACAAGACCGGGACGGTCCTGGCCCCGCTCGACCGGCTCGGCGACCAGTTCGCGCTCGGGGCGTGGGTGACGCAGGCGGATCCCGAGCGGGGGTACCTCGCGACGTGCACCGCGTTCGACGAGAAGGCGGTCTCCGCCTTCTTCGAGGCGTTCCAGTTCCGCGGTCCCGAGCACTTCGACCCGAGCCAGCTGCAGCCCGGCCACTGACCGGGCGTACACTCGGCCTGCCGGGGTGGCGGAACGGGTGAGACGCGCCCGCCTTAAAAGCGGGTGTCCCTCAGGGGGCGTGCGGGTTCGAGTCCCGCCCCCGGCATTTCCCGCAGATCGAGCGGATCCGCGATCGCGAAGACCCCTGAAGCAGCGGCAGCCGAGCTGCCGCTGGTCGCGCAGGTCGTCCGTGCTCCTCCACGTGCCCGCGGATCGCGCATCCACCGCGCCACCGCGCCGCTATGCTCCGCCGACCGTGGCCAGCATGCCGGAAGCGCTTGCGCAGGCCCAGTACGAGTGGGACACGCCGCTGTACCGGATGGCCGTCGCGCAGTTCGACCAGGCGGTCCCGGTCGCCGGGATCCCGGAGCACAGCGCGGAGCGCCTCCGCTTCCCCGAGCGCTCGACGATCGTGAGCGTCCCCGTCCGCATGGACGACGGCCGGCGCGCGGTCTTCGCCGGGTACCGCGTCCAGCACTCGAGCATCCTCGGCCCCACGAAAGGCGGGATCCGCTACGACGCCGACGTCACGCTCGGCGAGTGCGCGGCGCTCGCGATGTGGATGACCTGGAAGTGCGCCCTCCTGCGCCTGCCCTACGGCGGCGCGAAGGGCGGCGTGCGCTGCGACCCGCGGAGCCTCTCGCGGGGCGAGATCGAGCGCCTCACGCGCCGCTTCACCTCCGAGCTCCTGCCGGTCATCGGCCCGAAGGAGGACATCCCCGCGCCGGACATGGCCACGAACGAGCAGACGATGGCCTGGATGATGGACACGTACTCCATGCAGCGCGGCTACGCGGTTCCGGAGATCGTGACGGGCAAGCCCATCTCCGTTGGCGGGTCGGTGTTCCGCCACGAGGCGACCGGCGCCGGCGTCGTCATGGTCACGGCCCGCGCCTGCGAGCGGCTCGGCTGGCCGCTCGCGGAGCAGCGGTGCGTCGTCCAGGGGTTCGGGAACGTGGGAGGCATCGCCGCGCTCGAGCTCGCGGAGCGGGGCGCGACGGTCGCGGCCGTCTCGGACGTGTCCGGCGGCATCCACGACCCGGACGGCCTCGACGTGCCCGCCCTGCACGAGCACGTGCGCGAGCACGGCTCGCTCGAGGGCTGCACCGCGGGCGTGCGCGTCACGAACGAGGAGCTCCTCGAGCTCGACTGCGACATCCTGGTGCTCGCGGCGCGCGAGGACCAGGTCACCGGCGACAACGCGCCGCGCATCCAGGCGCGGATGCTCGTCGAGGGGGCGAACGGCCCGACGTCGTTCGAGGCCGACCGGATCCTCTGGGAGCGGGGGATCCCCGTCCTGCCGGACGTCCTCACGAACGCCGGCGGCGTGACCGTGTCGTACTTCGAGTGGGTGCAGGACCTCGGGCGCCTCTTCTGGAATCGCGACGAGATCCGAGCGAAGCTCGCGGAGAAGCTGTCGGACGCGTTCGACCGCGTGTGGGAGATCGCATCGGAGCGAGACGTGTCGCTCAGGACTGGCGCGCTCGTCGCCGGAATCCGGGAGGTCTCGGACGCGCTCGAGGCGAGAGGGATCTTCCCGTGAGCGTCGTCCGCGACGCCATGCTCACCCAGCCGGGACAGCTCCCGGCGTCCGCGTCCGCGCAGGCGGCGGGCGAGCTCCTGCAGCGGCCCGAGGTGCGCGCCGTCTACGTCACGGACGAGCGGCGCCTCGTCGGCGTCGTCACCCGCAAGACCCTCGTCCGCGAGGTCGTCGCCACCGGCAAGAGCCCGAGCACGACGACCCTCGCCGAGATCGCGGAGGAGCCGCACTACACGATCGGGCCCGACGTCCCGCTCGACGAGGCGTTCCGCTTCCTCGAGGCCGAGGACGCCGAGCGCGTGCCGGTCGTGGACGACCACCACCGCCTCATCGGCGTCCTCTCCCGGAGCGTCCTCCACCGACGGCTTGCGGAGGACGAGGAGGAGGCCGACGACGAGGAGCCCCTCCCTCCCGCCGCGTGATCACCTGCGCCAACTGCGGGGAGGAGAACCCCGAGCGGGCGCGGTTCTGCCTCGCGTGCGGCCAGTCGCTCGAGCCGGAATCGCCGGCCGGCGAGGAGCGCAAGGTCGTCTCGGTCCTCTTCGTCGACCTCGTGGGGTTCACGAGCCGCTCCGACCGCGCCGACCCGGAGGACGTGCGCGCCACGCTCCGCCCCTACCACGAGCGCGTGAAGGCGGACATCGAGCGCTTCGGTGGCACCGTCGAGAAGTTCATCGGCGACGCGGTCATGGCCGTCTTCGGCGCTCCGTTCGCGCACGAGGACGACGCCGAGCGCGCGGTGCGCTCGGGTCTCCGCGTGCTGGAGACGATCGAGGAGCTCCGCGACGACGGTCTCGAGATCGCGGCTCGCGCCGCGGTCACGACTGGTGAGGCCGTCGTGTCGCTCGGCGCTCGCCCCGAGCTGGGGGAGGGGATCGTCACGGGCGACGTCGTGAACACGGCCGCCAGGCTGCAGTCCGCGGCTCCGGTCGGGGGCGTCCTCGTCGACGAGGCGACCGTGCGGTCGACCGAGGCCACGATCGCCTACGAGGCGCTCGAGCCAGTCGAGGCGAAGGGGAAGGCGGAGCCGATCCAGGTCTGGCGAGCGCTGCACGCGCGCAGCCTCGTGGGCCAGCCGGAGGCCGCGACGCAGACCCCGTTCGTCGGCCGTGAGCTCGAGCGCACGCTGCTCTTCGAGACGTTCCTGCGGGCGGAGCGGGAGTCGTCCGTGCAGCTCGTCACGGTCGTGGGCGAGCCGGGGATCGGGAAGAGCCGGCTCGTGACGGAGCTGCGAACCGCGCTCGACGACCGGCCGGAGATCGTCACCTGGCGCCACGGGCGGTGCCTGCCCTACGGCGAGGGAATCACGTTCTGGGCGCTCGGCGAGATCGTGAAGTCCGAGGCGGGCATCCTCGAGTCGGACGATCAGGAGGCAGCCGCGGAGAAGCTCGCAGTCACCGCCGCCGCGCTCTTCGAGGACGAGGCCGACCGCTCGTGGATCGTGTCGCGGCTCGGCCCGCTCGTCGGCGCCGGCGAGAGTGCCGCCGCGGGCCGCGAGGAGACGTACACGGCTTGGCGCCGGTTCCTCGAGGAGATGGCCGCGCTCCGGCCATGCGTGATGGTCGTCGAGGACCTGCACTGGGCCGACGCCGCGCTCCTCGACTTCCTCGAGCACCTCCTCGACTGGAGCTCGCCCGTCCCGCTGTTCCTCCTCTGCACCGCCCGTCCGGAGCTCTTCGAGAGGCAGCCGAACTGGGGAGGCGGCAAGCGGAACGCGACGACCATCTCGCTCGCGCCCCTCTCGACCGAGGAGTCCGGTCGTCTCCTGCAGGCACTCCTCGACCGCACGCTCCTCCCCGCGGAGACCCAGGCGACGCTGCTCGAGCGGGCGGGCGGAAACCCGCTGTACGCGGAGCAGTTCGCCCGGATGCTCGCCGAGCGGGGAAGCGTCGAGGACCTCGCGGTTCCCGAGACGGTGCACGCGCTCGTCGCCGCGCGGCTCGACACGCTCCGTCCGGAGCTCAAGGCGCTCCTGCACGACGCCGCCGTCGTCGGGAGGATCTTCTGGTCGGGCGCCGTGGCCGCGGTCGGCGAGCGCGAGCGCGACGAGGTGCGCCGCGACCTGAACGAGCTCGTCCACCGCGAGTTCGTGCGGCCGATCCGCGTCTCCACGATCGAGGGCGAGGACGAGTTCTCGTTCTGGCACGCGCTCGTCCGCGATGTCGCATACGGCCAGATCCCGCGCTCTCCCCGCGCCGAGAAGCACCTCGCCGCCGCCCGTTGGGTCGAGGCGACCGCGGAGGAGCGCGTCGCCGACCACGCCGAGATCCTCGTCCACCACTACGGCGAGGCGCTCGAGCTCCTGCGGGCCGCTGGCACGGAGCGCGCAAGCGTGCGCGAGAGCCTCGCGCGGGCTCTCTCGTTCGCGGGAGACAGGGCGTCCCAGCTGGATACGGAGGTCGCCGAGGCCCACTACCGGCGAGCACTCGAGCTCTCGGACGACGAGGTCGTCGGCGCGCGCATCCTTGCGAAGCTCGCCAGCGTCTTGACGCAGGCGGGCCAGTTTGGGGAAGCGATGGAGACGTACACCCGCGCCATCCCCGTGCTCCGGCAGAGCGACCTTCTGGCGGCGGCCGAGGCGATCCGAGGTTTCTCGACGGCGACGTGGTTTCGCGGAGACGGCGATGCGGCGCGCGGACTCGCCAACGAGGCGATCGCGATCCTCGAACAGAGTCCCAGCCCGGAGCTCGTGGCCGCATACGGGACGGCCGCCCATCGTGCGGCGATCGCGGGCCGTCTCGACGAGGCTGCGGGCCTCGCGGACAGGGGCCTGCGTCTGGCCGCGGAGCTCGGCGTCGAGGATGTCATGTCGCTCACCATGGCGCGTGCGACGGTGCTCGGCTATTCCGGAGACCCGGCGTGCGTCGCGGTGTCACGAGAGGCGCGCGAGCTCGGGCTCCGGCTCGGTCTCGGCCGGTCTACGGCGGTCGCGACGAACAACCTCGCCGAGGCGCTCTACTACTACGAGTCGATCGACGGTGCGCTCGCGATGTGGGGGGAGGCGATCGCGTTCTCGCGGTCACGGGGCATCACGGAAGCCGAGATGTGGCAGGGGGGCGAGCGCCTAAAGGCCCTCTACCACCTCGGGGGTTGGGACGAGCTCCTCGAGACGGGTGCCGCGGTTCTGGACTGGGCGAAGGGCCAGGGTGCGGGGCAGCTCGAGTCGCTCGTCCAGATCCACGTCGCCGAAGTCCTCGTGCACCGCGGAGCGGTCGCCGAGGCAGCGAGAGTCGTGGGTGAGCTCGTCCCGCGGGTGAGGGAGAGCGGCGACCCTCAGGTCGTCGTGCCTGGGCTGTGTGTCGCAGCGTTGACAGCGTGGATGCAGGGCGATCGGGATGGTGCCCTCGGTCTGGTGAACGAGGTCGAGCAGCTGACGCGAGCGTCGGCGGCGTGGCGCGCGAACTGCCTCCTCTGGCCCGCGCGAGTTGCGATCGACGCGAACGAGCTCGACCTCGCCGAGTCGTTCCTGGAGGGAGCCGCGGAGTTGTCGCCGTGGAACCACTCGGCCCGCTGTGGCGCCGAGGCAGGGCTCTCCGAGGCGCGCGGAGAGTACGACGCTGCGTCGCGCCTCTACCGGGACGCCGCGGACGCGTGGGGCGAGCTCGGGAGCGTCGTCGAGCGGGGATACGCGCTCCTCGGGCTCGGACGCTGTGGGGACGCGAGGGCGCTCGTCGAGGGCGAAGCGGTCTTCGCGCGACTCGGCGCCTCGCCCGTCCTCGCGCGCGCCGCCTGACAACTAGTGTGCTAACGTGTGGGCGTGCGTTTGCACATTACGCTCTCGGAGGAGCTCGTCCGTGAGCTCGATCGGCGGGTCGGGGCCCGGAGGCGGAGCCGCTTCATCGCCGGTGCAGTGCGTCAGGCCCTGGACGACGAGCGTCGGTGGGAGGCGATCGAGGCGGCGCTCGGCGCGCTCGATGACGAGGGGCACGTCTGGGACGAGGATCCTGCTGCGTGGGTGCACGAGGGTAGGCGGCACGACGTGACTCGCGTCGGCTGATGGCAGCGGTCCTTCTCGACACGACCGTCCTGATCGACCTCCTCCGAGGCCGCCCGGGCGCCGTGGAGCGCCTGCGGGCGCTGCGCTCCGCGGGCGATGCGCCGTACGCGTGCGCCGTGAACGTCGAGGAGATCGCGCGTGGGCTCCGAGCGGACGAGGAGGACGCCGCGCGTGGCCTCGTGTCCGGGCTCCGCATCGCGCCGCTGGGAGAGGCCGAGGGATGGCAGGCCGGGCGGTGGCGGGGCGAGCATGCCTCCCGCGGCATCACCCTGTCGCAGGCGGACTGCCTCGTCGCGGCGGCTGCGGTCTCGGCCGGCGCGCGGCTGGCCACGGGAAACCCGAAGGACTTCCCGATGGCCGGGCTCTCGGTCGAGCACTGGCCCGCTGGGGAGTGACCGCTCAGCAGCAGGCGTAGGCGCCCGGGGGCGCGTCGCCCTCTTCCGGCTCCGGCAGCTCCGCGGCGGCGAGCGCTGCGCCCTGGAGGATGTCGCTCTCGGAGGCCTCGATCGCGTCGAGCCCGTACGCCGCCAGGATCTCGCGCAGGATCACGATCCCGGCGACGATCACCGACGCGCGGCCGGGCTCGAGCGCCGGCACGTCGAGCCTCGCCTCGAGCGGCAGCGCCGCGAGGCGCGCGAGCTGCGCCTCGACCGCGTCGAAGGAGATCCGGTGCCCGTGGGTTCGCCCGGGGTCGTACACGGCAAGCTGTTGGTCGAGCGCGGCGAGCGTCGTCACCGTCCCCGCGACGCCGATCGCGCTCGCCGGCTGGAGCTGGGGGAGGAGGTCACGAACCTCCAACGCAGCTGCGAGGAGCTCGCGGGGAGCCGGGGGATCGGATCGGAGGTGGCGCTCCGTCAGGCGCACGCAGCCGACGTCGAGGCTCGTCGCGGACGCGACCTCGCCGCGCACGCAGTGGACGAGCTCCGTCGAGCCACCGCCGATGTCGACGAGGAGCACGTCGTCCGGAGCCGCCCGGCCCGCCAGCACGCCGCGCGCCATCAGCGCCGCCTCCTCCTCGCCGTCGAGCAGGCGCGTCGTGAACCCGTAGCTCCACTCGACCTCGCCCAGGAACGCCTCGCCGTTCTCGGCGTCCCGCACCGCGCTCGTGGCGATCGCGAGCGTCCGCTCGGCGCCGAGCGCCTCGAGCTCGCGGCGGTACTCGGCGAGGCAGTTGCGCACGCGCGCGATCGGGAGCGGCAGCAGCCGACGGCGCTCGTCCACGCCCTCCCCGAGCTTCGTGATCGTCAGGCGCCGGACGACCTCGGACAGGCGGCCGTCCTCGACGTCCGCGACGAGCAGCCGGGTCGAGTTCGTCCCGAGGTCGACCGCTGCGACGCGGCTCATCTGGACGGGACGAACGCCCGGAGCCAGGCCGTCTTGCGCTGGGCGGCCTCGAGCGAGCCGGTGAGCACCTGGAGGCGCGCCGTCGAGACCCGGAGGCGCTCCTGCGCCGCGACGAGGTCCTGGCTCGCGCGGTCGGCTTCTGCGAGGAGGCGCTCGGTGCGCGCCGCCCGCTCGTCGAAGCGCGCGAGCTCGCTCGTGAAGGCGTGGCCGGTTCGCTTCGCCTGCCTCCAGAAGCCGACGCCCTGCACGACCGCGTACGCCGTCGCTCCGACGACGAGGACGAGCGCTGCGAGGAAGGTGGCGAGGATCACCCGGCGGCGATCGTACCAGCGGTGCCGAGCGCATCCATGCGTGGCGTTCTCGGATCCGAATAGACGACGCTGAGGCCACTTGACCGCGTCCGAACGCCTATCTAGGATCCGAAGTCAGCGAGATCGCACACAATCGAGCCCGGACTGGGGGAGCCATGAGCACGCACGAGACGAGTCCGACCGACCGCTGGGCGGGGATCGAGCGCCCGTACGCCGATGACGACGTCCAGAGGCTGCGCGGCAGGTTCCGGATCGAGCACACGGTCGCGCGCCTCGGCGCCGAGCGCCTGTGGACGCTCCTGCACACGAGGCCGTACGTCGCCGCGCTCGGCGCGCTGACGGGCGCCCAGGCCGTCCAGATGGTGAAGGCGGGGCTCGAGTCGATCTACCTCTCCGGGTGGCAGGTCGCGGCGGACGCCAACATCGCAGGCCACACGTACCCCGATCAGAGCCTGTACCCCGCGAACAGCGGCCCGCTCCTCGTGCGGCGGATCAACAACGCGCTCCTGCGCGCGGACGAGATCGACGCCGTCGACGGGACGAACGGCACGTACTGGCTCGCGCCGATCGTCGCGGACGCCGAGGCCGGCTTCGGGGGGCCGCTCAACGCGTTCGAGCTCATGAAAGCGTTCATCGAGGCGGGCGCCGCCGGCGTCCACTTCGAGGACCAGCTCTCGTCGGAGAAGAAGTGCGGCCACCTCGGGGGCAAGGTGCTCGTCCCGACGAGCCAGTTCGTCCGGACGCTCGTCGCGGCGCGGCTCGCAGCCGACGTCCTGGACGTCCCGACCGTCCTCGTGGCGCGCACCGACGCGCTCTCGGCGACGCTGCTGACGAGCGACGTCGACGAGCGCGACCGCGAGTTCTGCACGGGCGAGCGGACGCCCGAGGGCTTCTTCCGCGTCACGTCCGGGATCGAGGCCCCGATCGCCCGCGCCCTCGCCTACGCGCCCTACGCCGACGTGCTCTGGTGCGAGACGTCGCACCCCGACCTCGACGAGGCGGAGCAGTTCGCGGCCGCCGTCCACGAGAAGTTCCCGGGCAAGCTCCTCGCGTACAACTGCTCTCCCTCCTTCAACTGGCGGCGCAACCTCGACTCCACGACGATCGCCTCCTTCCAGAAGGAGCTCGGCCGGATGGGCTATCGCTACCAGTTCGTCACGCTCGCCGGCTTCCACGCGACGTGCGCGTCGATGTTCGACCTCGCGCACGGCTACGCCCGCGAGGGCATGTCCGCGTACGTCGAGCTCCAGGAGCACGAGTTCGCGCTCGAGGAGCAGGGGTACACGGCGACGCGCCACCAGCGCGAGGCGGGCGCGGGGTACTTCGACGCGGTGGCGGAGGCCGTGTCCGGCGGCGAGAGCTCGACGCTCGCGCTCAAGGGCTCGACCGAGGAAGAGCAGTTCGAAGCGACGCACGCGTGATCACGACCGACGCGACAGTCCTCGCCGCCGACGACGCGGGCGTCCTCACGCCCGAGGCCCTCGCGCTCGTCGTCGAGCTCCAGCGCGAGCTCGGCGCCCGGCGCCTCGAGCTGCTCCGGGCGCGGGCGGAGCGGCAAGGGCGGATCCTCGCCGGCGAGCTCCCCGACTTCCTCGAGGAGACCCGGTCGGTGCGCGAAGGCGACTGGGCGGTGGCGCCCGCGCCAGCCGACCTGCAAGACCGCCGCGTCGAGATCACCGGGCCCGCGGGCGACCGGAAGATGGTCATCAACGCGCTCAACTCGGGAGCGCGCGTGTTCATGGCCGACTTCGAGGACGCGAACTCGCCGACGTGGGCGAACGTCGTCGGCGGCCAGCAGAACCTCACGGACGCCATCGCCCGAACCATCAGCGTCGAGACGCCGGAGAAGCGCTACGCGCTGAACGACGAGGTCGCCGTCCTCCTCGTCCGGCCACGCGGCTGGCACATGGTGGAGCGGAACGTCCTCGTGGACGGCGAGCCGGTCTCGGCCAGCCTCTTCGACTTCGGCGTCTACTTCCAGCGCAACGCCGAGGAGCTGCTCGCTCGCGGGAGCGGGCCCTACTTCTACCTCCCGAAGCTCGAGAGCCACCTCGAGGCGAGGCTCTGGAACGACGCGTTCTGCATCGCGCAGGACCGGCTCGGGATCCCGCGGGGGACGATCAGGGCGACCGTGCTGATCGAGACCATCCTCGCGGCGTTCGAGATGGAGGAGATCCTGTACGAGCTCCGCGAGCACTCGGGCGGGCTCAACGCCGGCAGGTGGGACTACATCTTCTCGGTCATCAAGAAGTTCCACCACCGCGACGACTTCGTCCTCCCGGACCGCGTGCAGGTGACGATGACGGTTCCGTTCATGCGGGCGTACACCGAGCTCCTCGTCCGCACCTGCCACCGGCGCGGGGCGCACGCGATCGGCGGCATGGCGGCGTTCATCCCGAGCCGCCGCGACCCGGAGGTGAACGAGATCGCGCTCGCGCGCGTCCGCGAGGACAAGCACCGGGAAGCGGGCGACGGCTTCGACGGCACGTGGGTGGCGCACCCCGACCTCGTGCCCGTCGCGACGGCCGAGTTCGACCGCGTGCTCGGCGACCGCCCGAACCAGCTCGACCGCCTCCGCGAGGACGTCTCCGTCGAGGCCGCGGACCTCCTGAACGTGAAGGCGACGCCGGGCGAGATCACGCCGGCGGGCCTGCGCACGAACGTCTCGGTCGGGATCCGCTACATCGCGGCCTGGCTCTCGGGCGTGGGCGCGGCGGCGATCGACAACCTCATGGAGGACGCCGCGACCGCCGAGATCTCGCGCTCGCAGGTGTGGCAGTGGGTGCACCACGGGCGCGTCTCGCGCGAGGACGTCGAGCGGACGATCGCCGAGGTCGCCGCGGAGCTCCCCGGCGACCCCGTCTACGCAGACGCCCGCGCCCTGTTCGAGCGCCTCGCGCTCGCGGAGGAGTTCGCGGAGTTCCTGACGCTTCCCGCGTACGAGCGGCTGCTGGAGCTCTCGTAGTGGCCGACGGCACCAAAGCGGACGACATCGCCCTCGCCCTCGAGGAGGCAATCGTGCTCGGCGAGATCCCTCCGGGCAGCGTCCTGCGCCAGGAGCACCTCTCCGAGCAGTTCGGCGTCAGCCGCACGCCGGTCCGGGAGGCGCTGCGCCGGCTCGCCGCGCTCGGCCTCGTCACGTTCGAGCCGAACCGCGGCGTCAGGGTGCGGGAGCTCTCGCGTGACGAGATCCACGAGGCGTTCCTCGTCCGGGCCGAGCTCGAGAGCCTCGCGACCGAGATCGCCGCGCGGAAGATGACCGAGGACGATCTTCGCGACCTCGAGCGCGCCGAGCGCGCCTTCAGCGAGATGACGCGCCGCCTCGTCGAGGCGAGCCATGCGGGGCGGCAGGATCTCGACGCCGCCCGCGAGTGGCTGCACGCCAACCACTCGTTCCACGACGTGATCTACGCCGCCGCCGACGTGCCGCTGATCGAGCGAATGGCGAAGGCGGCGCGGCGGACGTTCCTCGTCAAGCCGGTGTGGGCGACGGGCGCGGACCTCGACGAGCTGTACCTGAAGAACGACCGCCAGCACCGGGCGATCCGCGAGGCGATCGCCGCCCGCAGCCCCGAGGGCGCGCGCGTCCTCGCCCGCGAGCACGTCCTCTCGTCGGGCCGGCTGCTCGAGGCGATCCTGGACAAGGTCGCCTCGCAGGCTCGCGAGCCGGCGGCCGCTCGTCGTTAGCCGAGGCGGTCGGCGCCGCCGACGAGGACGCGCTCGACCTCGAGGCCGTCACCGAGCACGACGACGTCGGCAGGGAGCCCGGGAGCGAGGCGGCCCACCTCGTCGAGCCCGAGCAGCCGCGCCGGGACGGCCGTGACGGCGCCGACCGCCTCCTCGAGCGTCGCGCCGAGCTCGAGCAGGCGTCGGACGCCGGCGACGAGGGGCTGCGTGCCGCCGGCGAGCGCTCCCTCCGGCGTGCGCCCGCCCGGCGCGGCCGTCGCGTCGCTCACGAGCGCGAGGCGCTCTCGGGCGGCGCGCCAGACGACGAGCGCCGCCTCGCGCGCGAGGTGCTCGTCGTCGAGGATCATCTGGACGACGACGTCGTCCCGCGTGAGTGCCGCTCCGACGATGCCCGGGTCGCGGTGGCGAAACGGGCGCATCGCGTTGAAGACGTGGGTCACCGCACGCGCGCCGAGGTCGAACGCGCCGTACGCCTGCTCCGCCGTCGCGTCCGTGTGGCCGAGCGAGACCGCGATGCCGCGCTCGTGCAGCTCGCGGATCAGCTCGTGCGCGCCCGGGAGCTCGGGCGCGAGCATCACGAGCCGTACCGGCCCGGCGGCGAGCAGGCGGGCGAGGAGGGCGGGGTCGGGATCGCGTCTCGCAGCCGCGGGATGGATCCCGAGGCGTACGGGCGAGATGAACGGCCCCTCGAGGTGAGCGCCCAGGATGCGAGGGCCCGCCGTGCCTTCATGCGTGGACGCGGGCAGTCGCCGGAGGGCTTCGACGAGGATCTCCTCCGGCGCGGTGACGAACGTGGGGAGGTAGGCGGTGACGCCGCCGGCGAGGAGCGCGTCGCCGACGCGGCGGTAGCCCTCGGCGTCGGCCGTGGCGAGGTCGACGCCGGCGAGGCCGTTGACCTGGAGGTCGACGAATCCGGGCGCAGCGATGCCCCGGCCCGCGGTCGCGGGGATGCCGACGCGGGCGACGCGCCCGTCGGCGACCTCGACGTCCCCCCGGAGAAGGCGTCCGTCGACGATCGCTGCCTCGACCCCGAGCCGCACGGGGAGATCATCGCTGCGCCGGCCTCGATCCGCGTCGCCTGGGCTATACTGGGGCACGCGACGCGGGGTGGAGCAGTCTGGTAGCTCGCCGGGCTCATAACCCGGAGGTCGCAGGTTCAAATCCTGCCCCCGCTACTCGAAGGCCCTGGTTTCGGAGCCATCGCGACAACCTCGTGGGGGAATGTCTCGTTTCGACCCTCACCGACGGTCGTCTCGGGCCGAGTGACGGGCTCGCTGGGGCGGAATGCGGGTCGACCGACGAGGCCGCTACGATCGAACGTGTGATCGCTCCTGAGGTTCAACTCGAACGGCTGCGGGCGCGAGAGGACCGTTACCGGCTCGGCCAATTCTTCACGCCGCCCGCAATCGCAGAGTTCATGGCACACGCGGTCCGAGATGTCGAGCCGGAGACAGTTCTCGATCCGGGCGTCGGGGGTGGCGTTCTGCTGCGAGCGGTCGGCCCAGGTTCTCGCCGCTTCGGACTCGACGTCGACCCGCTTGCCGTTCAACTCGCATCTTCGTCACTCGGCGCCGATGCCGAGCTCGCGGTCGGAGACTTCCTCGATCCCGCCGAATGGCCTCTCTCAATCGAGTCCTTCGACGCGATCATCGCGAACCCGCCTTACGTCCGTCACCACAACCTAAACGCCGGGCACAAAGCGCTCGCGCAGCGGTACAGCACGCGCTTAGGCGTGAAGATCTCAAGTCTCTCGGGGAGCTACGTCTACTTCTTCCTCGAGGCGCTCCTGCGTCTGAACGAGTGCGGCCGGCTCGTCTTCATTACACCCACCGAGTTTCTCGACGTTCGGTACGGCAGCGCTTTGAAAGCGGCCTTGCTTGAGTCCTGCGAGATCGATGAAGTACTGGTGCTCGAGACGGACGAACTCGCTTTCGACGGCGTTCTCACGACCTCAGCGATTACCGTGGCGACCAAGACAGCGAAGCCAAGTCGTCGCTTTACGCTCACCGAGGCGAGGATGAACGGGGGCGTACAACGTGGCCGCGGGGTTGAGCTTTCGGCGGACGCCGCACCTGCACCCGATCCCTGGACTCCGCTTCTGCCCTCGCGCGCAGAACGGATCGCCAGCCTCGTCCAGGGGCGCACAGCGAGACTGGCTGACTACGCGCGCGTCCGTCGCGGCATCGCCACCGGCGACAACTCGTTCTTCTGTCTCACGAGAGACGAGGTCGACGCATGGGGCATCGAGCCCGAGTACCTCGTCCCCGTCGTCGTTGGCGCTAAGGATCTTCCGGCGAGCGGCACGCTCGACGAGGCGTTTCGAGCCGAGCGGATCAAGAGCGGCGCCCGAGCGTTCCTGCTCTTCTGCCACGACTCGAAGGACGCGCTCGCCGGAAAGAACGTGCTCCGATACATCGAGCACGGTGAGTCGCTGGGGCTGCCGGAGCGATTCAACTGTCGTACGCGCTCACCTTGGTATGGCGTCGAGCAGGTGCCGCCGCCGGACTTTTTCGCTACCTACATGGCGCGGCAGCGCGCCCGTTTTGTGCGCAACGAGGTCGGTGCGCGCTGCATGACTTCGCTCCTGAACGTCTGGGCGAACCCGGGCGTGTCACCGGAGGCTCTGCGCCCAATTCTCGAGGACCCCTCGAACGCTCAGCTGCTCCGAGAGTTCGGCCGCACCTATGGAGGCGGTCTCGGCAAGATCGAGCCGCGCGACCTGCTCAGGCTTCCTGTGCGGCCGCTTGAGGGAGTCGGGGAGCAAGCTCGCCTCGAACTTGCCTCGTAGCTTCCGCTATCGCGTCCTCAGAAGCGCCGTGAGGTCCTCGAGCCGGTGTTCCCAGAACAGCCAGACCCCACGGTCCTGAGCCTCGACGAGACGATGAAGCGGGAGAACGCCGCTTAGCACGGCGCCGGTGCGGAATTCGTAAGGAAGGCCCGCGTTGTTCCAAGCGGTCGCCTTGTCCATCACCTCAATGAGGCGCTTCCGAGAGTTCACCGCGCTGTTCGTGTCCTTCGCTTCCAACGCGATGAAGGCGAGCCCAGTTGAGTGAGCCGCCTTCAAGGACGTGCTCTGCATCTACGAGGACTGGTTTCGCCCTCAGTGCCGCAGTTCCTCCCCTGTGTTGCTCGCCGAGACGAACAAGGCATCCGTCTTGTGAGTGCTCTGGTTGGCGGTATGGACAACGAGCTTTGTGCCCATTTTGTACCCCACCCACCCGATTTCAGGACGTTTCAGCCAGCCGGAAATGCTCTGTTCAAGCCAAATCACACCCTCGGCCACCCCGATGGAACGGGCTCATAACCCGGAGGTCGCGGGTTCAAATCCCGCCCCCGCTATGGAAAGGCCCCGGAAACGGGGGCCTTTCTCGTGCGAATGGGAGGCCGGCCGCAGGTCGAGCACGGTGAGCCTGGCTACAGGCAGAGGCTGACCGTCGATCTTACGCTGCGCTTCGGCCTCGCGTCCCGTCAGCCGAGCGCCAGGGCGCCGACCGCCCGCTCC